>CAXRBM010000172.1:0-3911 GCA_964228675.1 Gemmatimonadaceae bacterium | reverse complement strand
ATGATATCACTTGGCTCCCGGCCGCGCCACCTGCCTCGCTCAGCGCGCCGGCAACATCGCCAGTCGCGCCCGGATCTCCGCCACCTGCGGCTGCAGCTCGGGATCGGCGTCGCGCCAGAGCCGCAGGAGTTCCTCGTAGCGTCGCCGAGCCTCGGCTGGACGCCCGAGCTCCTCGTGCAACATCGCGAGACGCCGGAGCGCACTCGGCCAGATCGCGCCGAGCTTCTCCCCGCCGTTCGGGTCGGTCGGCCGGAGCATGCGCTCGAGCACGGCGACCGCGCTATCCCGCTGCCCCGCCGCCTCGAACGCGCGCGAGAACCGATCGTCCAGATCGAGCGCGCCGAACGTCGCGAGACTGCCGGAGTCGGCCTGGATCGCGAGGCGGAGGGCGGCCAGGGCCCCAGTGGCGTCCCCCCGCGCCAGCGCGAGCTCCCCCCGCGCCGTCTGCCAGGTCCCCCAATGCAGGAGACGTGCGTCACCTGCCGTCCCTTGCTCGAAGCGTTCGAGGGCGGCGGTCGCTTGGGGGATGGCGCCGAGCTGCGCGAACGCGAGGGCGAACGCGAGGTCGTGTCGGTCCTCTGCGGGGAGAGCGCTCTCCGCGAGGGTGAGCCGCAGGGCCTCGATCTGACGGATCCCCGCGACAAGGTCACGGCGGAGCAGCGCGACGTGCAGGAGGTCGATGATCCGGAGCTCCGTCCCATCGATCCCCGCCCCCGCACTGTCGGCGAAGGCGAGCGTCGCCGCCTGTGGCGGCTCATGTCGACGGAGCTGGCCACGCGCGAGGGCGAGCATCGCCGCGAGCTGCGTCCCCTCCGCGCGCTGGGGCAGGTTCCGAGAGCCCATCGCCTCGCTCGAGAGCCGCGGGAGCGAGTCGACCCCACCGGCCAGCCAGCCCATCCAGAGTCCCACCAGTTCGGTATACCACGCGCCCGGGAAGCTCTGTCGCATGCCGGCGTAGCTCGTGCGGGCCGCGTCGAACTTCCCTTGCAGGGCCTGTGCGCGGACGAGCTGCACGTAGAGCTGGATGATCGGGGGTTGGCCGGCCGGGGCACGCGCGATCTCGGCCGTCACCACCGATTCCGCCGTCGCATAGCGACCGCGCCCGAGGAGCATCAGGGCGTGATTGTTCTGTGATAATCCCGGGGTCCGTGCATAGAGCTTCATCGCGGCCGCCGTGCTGAGTCGCTCGAGGTAATACGCCTCGATCTGCGAGCGCTCGAGCCCCGCACTGCGATCCCGATGGCGGTAGGCGGCGACGGTCGCCGCGAGGATCTGCGACTCGGGCGCCCCCGTGTTGAAGCGATAGACCGCGAGTTTGCGCCAGGCGGACGCGAAGGTCGTGTCGATGCTGACGGCGCGTTCGAGCAGCGGGATCGCGGTCAGGAAGTCGCCACGGAGATCCCCGATCTCCACGCCGCGCGTGTATTCGCGGAGCGCGTCGAGCGAGCCGGTCGTCGCCTCCTGCAGGCGCGGGGCACGCGCGACGGCGCGCAGCGACTCCCCGATGCGCGAGCGGAGCTCTCGGGCGAGGGCATCGATCGCCTCGAGGAGCGTGCCAGGCCCATCGGCCCCGCGCTGCACGGAGGTGAGCACCGTCCCCGAATCGGCACGCACGAGGTTCACGCTCACGACGAAGCCGCTTCCGAGCGAGGCCACCTGTCCGGTGACCAGCAAGGGGATCCCCTCGCGCGTCGCGAGCTCCTGCGCCGTCGACTCCGTGAGCGGGGTGGTCGGCGGGAGGGTCATGCGCGCGAGCCCCGCCGCGACCTCGGCGGGCGACACGAGTCGGATCGCCTCCGACTGCCCGAGCGCGGTGCGCATCGCCTGTGCCACGACCGTCGCGAGCGAGGTGTCGCTCGCCGTGGTGGAGAACCGTGCCACGAGGACGCGCGACTCTCCGCTGATCGCGCCCGAGGCGAGGAGCGAGGCGGCGGGCCCGAGGCCGAACTGCCGGAGGACCAGGACGGTCGTGAGGCTCAGGACGAGGAGGACCCCGGCGGCGATCGCGGCGCGCCGCGTCCGGCGCCAGGAGACATGGGGACTCGCCTTGATCGCGAGCGTCGCCATGGTCCCGCGCACCACCATACTCCCGCTCTTCGTGAAGGTCGGCGTCTTGAGGAGGGCGGCGCGCGCCGTGCGCTGCACGAACCAGGTGATGAGCACCGCCGGGAGCCCGAGGGCCGCGAGCCCGAGTGCCAGGGGGACGGTCCACGACGGGAGACCGATCCCGACCACCGCCGCCTTGGCGAGGAGCCAGGTCGCCCCGAACACCACCGCCCAGATCCCGAGGGCCTGACCGAGTGACCGCGGCCGCTGCGCGAGCACCGCAGGCACCGCGTCGCGCGCAGCCCCGCTCCCGATCATCTCCAATTGGCGTAGGACCTCACGGGCGGTCGCAGGACGCTCCGCCGGATCCTTCGCGAGACACGCGGCGACGAGGGCCTCGAGTCCCGGGTCGATCCCCGGGCGGCGCGAGGCGACCGTCGGAGGAGCTTCGCTCAGGTGCGCCGTCATCAGCTGGTGCACCGAACGCCCGTGGAAGGGCGGGGTACCCGTCAGCAATTCGAACGCCATGCAGCCCAAGGCATAGAGGTCGGCGCGATGATCGGTGGATGGATCCCCTGTCGCCTGCTCCGGCGCCATGTAGGCCGGGGTCCCGATCGCCGTCCCCATCTGGGTGAGCGTGCTCGACCCATCTCCCACCATCGTCCGAGCCGCGGTGATCGCCTTCGCGATCCCGAAGTCGGTCACGACCGCCGATTCCCCCGAGAGGAGGACATTGTCCGGTTTGATGTCGCGGTGGACCACGCCGCGCTCGTGCGCGTAGAGGAGTGCCCGCGCGACATCGCGCAGGACGCTGATGGTCTCCGCCTCGGAGAGGGGCCCGCGGGCGAGCCGCGCCCGGAGCGACTCCCCTTCCACGAACGGCATCGTGTAGTAGCGGATGTCCTCGGCTTCGCCGGCCGTGAGAAGCGGGACGATGTTCGCCTGCTGGAGCGAGGCGGCGAGCTGGATCTCCCGTTCGAACCGGCCCCCGCTCATCACCGCCGCGAGCTCTGGGGCGACCACCTTGATCACGATCGCACGTCCGAGCCGTCGGTCACGTGCGAGGAAGACGAGGGACATCCCCCCGCCACCGAGCTCACGTTCGATGGTCAGGTCGTCGGCGAGGAGGGCCGAGAGGCGCGTACGCAGGTCCATAGGGGATCCGATCTCTGGCGGGAGGTGCCGCAGAACATACCACCACCGCTCCCGAGCGGCATCTCGTCAGACCGCCCGCACCCCCTGGTCCGCCGCCCGCGCCGCGCGCTCTCCCTCTGCCACATCCACCCGCGTCAACACCAGCCCGCCCACGATGAAGAAGACGATCACGCTCAGGATCGCCGTCCGCGAACTCTCCCCTGCGCCGATCGCCAACGTGAAGAGCACCGGCCCCAGGATCCCGCCGAACTTCTCGAACACGCTGAAGAACCCGAAGAACTCCCCGCTCTTGTGCTTCGGGATCATCGAGGCGAAGAGGGACCGGCTCAGCGCCTGCGTCCCACCCTGCACCATGCTCACGAGGATCGCCAGCGTATAGAACTCGCGCGTGGTGTCCATCCCATACGCATAGAGACAGATCCCCGCATACGAGGCGATCCCGAAGAGGACCGAGCGCGTCGCCCCCAACCACTTCGCCACGAACCCGAACGCGAAGGCGAAGGGGATCCCGACGAACTGCACCAAGAGGATCGCCGCGATCAGATCCTTGTCCGCGATCCCGACCGTCGTCCCATACGCTGCCGCCATCCCGATGATCGTCTGGATCCCATCGTTGTAGATCGTGAAGGCGACCATCATCAGGAAGGCCTGCTTGAAGCCGCGCAGTTCGCGCAGCGTCTCGCCCAAGCGGGTGAAGGCGATCCGTGTCG
>CAXRBM010000171.1:0-5700 GCA_964228675.1 Gemmatimonadaceae bacterium | reverse complement strand
AACTTCCTCAAGGATCTCACGGTCGATGTGGGGAATGGTCCGCGGCCGAAGTTGAACGGCACCAAGCCAGCCCGCGCGCCGCGCCCCATCAGCTGACAGTGATGCGAGAGGGGCGTGCCCTCACCCGAGGGCGCGCACCTCCGCGGGCGTCAGATGACGCCACGCCCCCTTGGTGAGTGCGCCCAAGGGGAGAGGGCCGATCGCCACACGGATCAGTCGCTTGGTCTCGAGCCCCTCCGCCACGAGCAGGCGACGGATCTGGCGATTCTTCCCCTCATCGAGCACGATCGTGAGCCAGTGGCTGCTGCGTGACCCCTCACGCAGGAGCTCGATCGACTTGGCCGCGAGGCGTTCGCCTGTCTCAGGATCGATCACGCCCGATCTGAGCCGAGCGAGGCGGGCCGGGTCATGCAGCCCCGCGACCTGCACATGGTAGGTCTTGTCGACATGCGACTCGGGGTCGGTGAGATGGGCACCCCAGGCGGTGTCATTCGTGAGGAGCAGGAGTCCCTCGCTCGCCTGATCGAGTCGCCCCACCGGCCCGACGAAGGGGAGATCGCTCGGTAACAGCTCGTAGACTGTCGGTCGCCCCTGCGGATCACGACGCGTCGTGACCACCCCACGCGGTTTGTTGAGCGCCAGATAGACCATGGTCGCGGCGCCGACGGGCGCGCCCTCCACCTCGAGCCGCGCACGCTCGGGTACGACCCGATGCATGGGATCGCGGATCACCTGCCCATCCACGCGGACCTGCCCGGCGCGGATCAGCCGCTCCCCTTCGCTCCGCGAGCAGATACCGAGCTTGGAGAGCGCTCGGGCGAGGCCGACCCGACCGACGGAGGTCTCGCGCATCTCGGCGCGTGCTATCGCGTGTCGCGGAAGGTGCCGGGCACCTCACCGGCGATCGTGCTCATCGGGGTCACGCGATAGAGCCGGGTCAACGTCCCACCAGCGTTCAGTCGCCAGACGACGGTGCCCGTCGGTGTCACCTCATGCGCGGTGATCGGACCGGTGGAGGCGCTCTGTCCCGCGAGCATCCCAAAGAGCGCGACCGTGTTGCCATTGCTCAGGCGCCGAGCGGAGCCAACGAGCGCCGCGTAGATGTCGGGCGACGGGCGATACTCCCAGACCTTCGTGGCCGTACCCGCCACCGGATCGATGGCGTATTCGATGGCCCGGGAGAAGGCGGCCCCTGGGCGATCGAACCCGTTGTCGAACACGAGCAGGCGACCCGCCGTCGGTTCCGACACATAGTGCTGCCCCCAGAAGCGATCCCCCTCCGGGACGGTCAGGGTGCCGGTCGGCCCGCCCAGTCGCCACTCGATCCGCGACCAATCCGGCGCGATCGAGATCACATGATCCGCGTTGCGGAGCGACATCACGACGTTCCCACGCGGCCCGATGTTGATCCCGTTCCCATGCAGCCAGTTCCCAATAGCCGACCGCGACCCCTTGAGCGTAGTCCAGTCGAGCTCGGTGAAGCTGGTCCAGCGTTTCACCACGAGGTTCGCCTCTGGGGTCCACTCCCAGAGCGCCTCGCCCACGATCGAATCGGCGCCGACGCGCTGCGTCTCATTGGCGATGAACAGGAGGGAGTTGCGCGGGGTGGCGATCACATCGTGATGGATCCGCCCGTACGGCGTTACGAGGGTCGCACTCGGATGCGGGAGCCTCGCGACCTCCTCACCCCCCGCCGTCTGCACCACGAGCCCATGCAACGGATCGAGGAGGACGAACTGGCCATTCGCGCGCCGCGTCGCCCCGAAGAGCGAGCCGGAGGAGATGGGGAGGTGTCCGACGATCTGCCCATCTTCCACCATCAGCAGCCCTGCCAGACCCGTCGCGCTGACGATCTCAATCACCGAGACAGGGAGGGTCGGCGTCCCCGTCGCCGTGAAGGTGGCCGCCGCGAGATTCGGCGGGAGCGCTCCGACCTCAAGCGGGGTGCGGACCGGTGCGGCCGTCGAACCCTCTACCTGGGCCTCGAGGGTGTAGCTCGTATTCGCCCGCAACCGCGTGATCAGGAAACGGTGCTGCGCCGAGAGCGAGTCGCCCACGAGCGTGAGCACTGGGGTCCCAGTCGCCCCCCACGTGAGACGTGCGCGCCCCGGCTCCGCCAACGTCACGGTCACCAGGCGTGCGAGTGGGTTCACGGTAGCCGACACCGCGATCGAGAGGATCGCCGGATCGTCGCTCTTCGTGGGACTGTCGCAGCCGATCAGGCCCGCGAGTAGTAGCACACCGATCGCCCACCGAGCACGCCACCACGTCCCCGCCGATCGCCGGTCCATCACAGCACCCCCGGAATGAGCCACCAACTCCGCCCGCGATACGCCGCCCACTCGGGATACCGCGAGAGGGAGACCTCCTTCATCACCATGTTCGGTACGAAGACGCCGAGCCAGACCCAGGCGAGGATCGCCGCCGGGATCCAATGCCAGACCACCAAGGCGAAGCTCCCGTAGATCATCATCTCGCCCAGATAGTTCGGATGTCGGATGTACCGATGCACCCCATCGGTGATCAGCTGCCGCCGTTCACGTAGTGTGAAGTACTTCTGCGCATCGGCGGCGATCATGAGCGCCACGCCGAGCACGCAGAGGGAGACGCACCCCGCGAGCCAGATCGGCTCCGCCACCGGATAGGTCGGCACCACCCGCCCAGAGAGCAGGAGCCAGCCGATCACCCAGTACGGTCCGAGCACGAAGCAGAAGGCGGCGAGGCCGCCAGCGAGCGTCACACGCACCTGCCACTTGGGATCGGGGAAGGCGAGATCCTTGAGCAACCAGACCAAGCCATAGGTCCCATGCAGTGCGAGATAGGTCCACGCCGGCGCCCCCGTCGCTCCGTAATACCAGAGGCAGCACCCGAGGACCACGAAGGTCGCGCCCTTCTGCAGATTGATGACGGTCGCGAAGCGCCAGGGCCGCGGCCCACCGAAGAGATCCTCCGAGGCAGCACGGGCGAGGCGCTGGAGCGCGGCCGCCCACCACGGTGCGCTCATGGCCAGAGGCGATACGCCCCGATCGTCGCGATGATCCCGCCGAGCATCGCGGTCATCACCGCGACCCCGGTGTAGAGTCGCGTGAGCGCCTCGTACTTGCTCTGATTGATCTTCGCGAGGGTATAGACCTGATCGGCGAGCTCGGTCTGGAGGTTGTCCATGCGCAGCTCGTGCCAGACGCGCCGATAGTTCTCGCGACTCCGCGCCACCACATCCCCATAGAAGAGCACGCGCATCGAGGCGCCGGGCTCGATCGACGAGGGAAGCGAGGCCTCAGACGGGATGATGATCCCACGTGGCCGGAGCGCGTCGATCGCCTGCCAGATGTAGTAGATGGTGCCAACCACATACGCGCCGATCTCGACATGGATGATCGTCGCCCAGATCCCGACCTTGGGCAGGAGGTTCTCGCCGCCACGCACGAAGAGGAGGAGCGCCACCGCGTTGAGCACGCTGATGATCACCAGCGCGAAGCGCGCCTTCTTGTCCCCCATCTCAATCAGGTCCTGCGTCGCGCGGAAGGCGTTGTAGAGCGCCTTGTAGCGAGACTCAGGGTCGAGGAGCCCTTTGGCTTCCTCGAGCTTGCGGGCTTCCTTCTCGCGCCGACGCGCCTCCTTCTGGGCCTCGGTCTCCCCGAGGGGCTCGGGGGGCAGGGATGAGAGGGCGGTCATGGCCTGTATTCTACCACCAACCGGGCGGGGCGGAACGGGGCGTCGTACATTCGCTCCATCGCCCCTCACCGACCTCACCCATGCGCCATCGACTCCCCCTCCCCGCCCTTTTCCTCATCCTCGGCGCGGCCTGCGCCCCGCACCGCACCCCGAGCACCGGACCCCTCGGGACGGCGGCCTACGACGTCGTGATCGAGAACGGCCGGATCGTCGACGGGACCGGGGCCGCCTGGTTCTACGGCGACCTCGCCGTCCGTGGGGACCAGATCGCGGCGATCGGTCCGCGCGGCGCCTTCCGCGAGGCCCGCACGCCACAACGCATCGACGCCACGGGCCATGTGGTCGCCCCCGGCTTCATCGACATCCAGGCACACTCCCTCTGGCACTACCTCCGTGGCAACGGACTCGCGCTCTCGATGGTGATGCAGGGGATCACCACCGCGATCCACGGCGAAGGCTCCTCCTACGGTCCGGTGAATGACCGGATCCTCGCCGCCGAATCCGACACGGCGATGCGTCGCATCCTCTCCGCGTTCACCGGCCCGCGCGGCTTCGGCGACTGGCTCGATCACATGGTCGCCCGCGGGGCCGCACAGAACGTCGGCTCCTTCCTTGGCGACGGCACCCTCCGACGCTACGTGAAGGGGGAGGACGGCGGCCCGCTCACCACCGCGGAGCGCGACACCGCCCGCGCGATGGTCGCCCGCGCGATGCGCGATGGCGCCTTTGGGATCGCGAGCGCGCTGATCTACCCACCGAACACCTATGCGAGCACCGAGGAGCTGATCGACGCGGCCAAAGCGATGGCTCCGTATGGCGGGATCTACATCACTCACATGCGGAGTGAGGGCGACAAGTTCCTCGAGGCGATGGACGAGGCACTGCGCATCGGGCGCGAGGGGGGCGTGCCCGTCGAGATCTACCATCTCAAGGCGAGTGGGCCACGTAACTGGCCCAAGATGCCGCTCGCCATCGCCAAGATCGATTCGGCGCGCACGGCCGGGCAGGACGTGCAGGCGAACATGTATCTCTACCCGGCCGGGGGGAACTCCTTCGCGAGCTGCATCCCGCCGAAGTACGCCGAGGGGGGCAAGCTCCTCGACCACCTCAAGGATCCCGCGCGCCGCGCGACGATGGTCGCGGAGATGCAGGCGCGTGACGCGGGCTATGAGAACCTCTGTGAGATCGCCGGGCCCGAGGGGGTGATGGTGGTCGGGTTCCGAGAGCCCGAACTGCAACGCTTCGAAGGGAAGCGCCTCTCGGAGATCGCCGCCGCCCTCGGTACCACCTGGCCCGAGGCAATCATCGATCTCAACGTCGCCGAGTCCCTCGGCCTCGGGGAGATCCTCTTCCTGATGAGCGAGGAGAACATGCGGCTCCAGCTCAAGCAGCCGTGGATGAAGTTCGGGACCGATGCCGGCGCGCAGGATCCGGCGACGGCGCGCGGATCGACCCATCCACGCGCGTACGGCAACTTCCCGCGGATCTTCCGCAAGTACGTGCGCGAGGAGGGAGTGCTCCCATTGGAGGATGCGGTGCGCAAGGCGTCATCTGCCGTCGCGACCCGCCTCTCCCTGACCGATCGCGGAGTCCTCAAGGTCGGGCTCAAGGCCGATGTGATCGTCTTCGATCCCGCGACGATCACCGACCATGCGACCTTCGAACAGCCGCATCAGCTCTCGACCGGCGTGCGCGATGTCTTCGTGAACGGCGTCGCGGTGGTGCGAGCGGGCCAGCAGACCGGCGCGAAGCCTGGTCAGGTCGTGCGCGGGCCGGGCTACCGGCGCTGACATCGGGGGCGCCGATCGCGGCGCCCCCAGCCGATCGAGCTACTCCGACCAGGTCGCGTATCCCTGCGCCGCGAGGATCGCGCGCGCGGCGGTCGCCGAGGTCGCGACCTTCACGAAGGGCAGGAGTTCGGCGCGCGGGACGTTGCGATTGATCAGCGCCTGTCCGCAGACGATGATCTGCACCCCGGCCTCGTTGAGCGCCTCGAGCAGGGCGATGCTCGCGTTGTCCTTCCCC
>CAXRBM010000170.1:0-6760 GCA_964228675.1 Gemmatimonadaceae bacterium | reverse complement strand
ACCGTGCTCGCCTCGAGCGTATTCGTGCCGACCGCGGACCCCATGGTCCACGACCCGACGGTCGCGATCCCATTCACATCGGTCGGGGCAGTCGCCCCGGTCACCGAGCCACCCCCACCGGTCACCGTGAAGGTCACCGTCCGCCCCGCGACCCCGTTCCCATGTTGGTCGACGACCTTCACCGCCGGCCGGATCGGGACCGCGGTACCGAACTTCACCCGCTGTCCATTCGCCAGCACGTTCGGGGCGGTGATCAACGCGGTCGGTTCATCGGCGACCCCCACCGCGGTGAAGAGCGCCGCGCCCCCGTTCCCTGCGACCGTGGCCGAGACGCTCTGCTGGGTCCCTGCCGTCTTACCGAGGGTCCACTGCACGCTCGCGAGCCCCGTGGATGAGGTCGTCGCCGTCGCAGCAGAGAGGGTCCCGCCACCGGTCACGACGGCGTAGGTCACCGTGGCACCGGGGATCGCGTTCCCGAGGCGATCCTCCACCTTCACCTGCAACGCCTGCGGGAGCGCGGTCAACACCTTCGCCGTCTGGCCATTCCCCGCGAACGCGATCGGAGAGACCGGCGCCTGTTGCACCGTCACGGTCACCGTCTGGGTGATCGTCTCGACCGTCGCGGTGATCTGCGCCGTCCCATTGCCCACGGCGGTGATCACCCCGGCGCTCGACACCGAGGCCACGGTCGCGGCGGTGGAGCTCCAGGTGGGCACGATCCCCACCATCGGCTTCCCCTTCTGATCGATGATGGTCGCCGTGACGGTACTCGTCGCCCCGATCGCATCGAGGCTGAGCCCCGATGCGGAGAGCGTCATCGTCGTAGCCTTGAGCGGCTCGGTCGGGCTCGAGCAGGCGTGGATCCCGAAGCCCAACACCAGGGCGACGGCGGCAAGGGGGAGGGTGCGAAGAGTCATGACCATAGATGTACGGGACCGACTCGCGGGGGGCAATACGAACGGTAGATTCCGGCACCCCTCCGCCTTGGACATCGATGCGACTCCGACTCACAGCCCTCTTCCCCCTACTCGCCCTCCTTGCCGGTTGCACCCCCACCGGCCCCTCGGCGACTGACCTCGCGCGTTGGGAGACCCGCGCCGCTGCGACGACGATCACCCGCGACGATTGGGGGATTCCGCATATCACCGGCACGACCGACGCCGACGCGGTCTTCGGGATGATCTATGCGCAGGCGGAGGACGACTTCAACCGTGTCGAGATGAACTATCTCACCGCGTTGGGGCGTCGCGCTGAGGCGGAAGGGGAGAAGGCACTCTGGCAGGACCTCCGGATGCGGCTCTTCATCGATCCTGACTCGCTCCAAGCCCTGTATGGTCGGAGCCCGGAATGGCTGCGCAACCTCATGGATTCCTGGGCTGATGGGCTCAATTACTACCTGCACATCCATCCGGAGACGCGACCGAAGGTCCTGACCCGCTTCGAGCCGTGGATGGCACTCGCCTTCACCGAGGGGAGCATCGGCGGCGATATCGAGAGCATCTCCCTCGCAGGGCTCGAGCGCTTCTACGCCGACAGCACCAGCGCGATGACGGTCGCGAGCTGGCAACCCTATGAGCTGAAGGAGCCGAGCGGCTCGAACGGCTTCGCGATCGCTCCCGCAAATAGTGCGACGGGGAACGCCCTCCTCCTGATCAATCCGCACACCTCGTTCTTCTTCCGCGAGGAGTTGCAGATGACGAGCGAGGAGGGGCTCAACGCCTACGGTGCGGTGACCTGGGGACAGTTCTTCGTCTATCAGGGATTCAATGACCGCGCGGGGTGGATGCACACCTCGAGCGGCGCCGATGCGATCGACGAGTATGCGGAGACGGTGACGCGCACCGCCACCGGATGGACCTATCGGTATGGGAGTGAGGAACGCGCGGTGCTCGTGGATACGGTGACGATCCAGATGCGCACCGACGGCGGGCTCCAGCCGCGCCGCTTCCCCGTCTACCGCACGCACCACGGCCCGATCGTCCGCACCGAAGGGGATCGGTGGATCGCCGTCCGCCTGATGCATGATCCGATCACCGCGCTCACGCAGTCGTACACGCGGACCAAGGCGCGATCGATCGCCGCATTCCGGAAGACGATGGAGCTGCACACCAACTCGTCGAACAATACCGTCTACGCCGACGCGGATGGGCATATCGCGTATTTCCACGCGAACTTCGTCCCGACGCGCGACGCGCGCTTCGATTGGCGGAAACCGGTCGATGGGAGCGATCCCACGACGGAGTGGGGGGCGCTACACGCGGTGGACAAGAGCCCCCTCGTGATCGACCCCCCCACCGGATGGCTGCAGAACACGAACAACTGGCCCTATTCGGCGGCGGGGCGTTTCAGTCCGCGTCAGCGCGACTTCCCGGCGTACATGGACTGGTATGGGGAGAACCCGCGCGGGATCCATGCGCTCGAGGTATTGCAGGCGCGGCGCGGCTTCACGCTGCAGACCCTCATCGATGCCGCGTACGATCCGCATCTCACCGCCTTCGACCCGCTCCTCCCCGCGCTCTTCGCCGCCTACGACCGACTCGGCGGCGCCGCACCGGAGCGCGCGCGCTTCCGTGAGGTGGTCGATACGCTGAAGCGCTGGGACCGGCGCTCGAGCACCCGCTCCGTGGCGACGACGGTCGCCGTGCTCTTCGGCGAGGCGCTCTGGACCGCGTCGCGTTCTGACCCAGAGGCCGAAGGCATGGATCTCCTCGCGTTCATGGCGACGAAGAGTCAGCCTGCGATGCGACTCGCAGCGCTCGACAGCGCGGTCACGCGACTCGAGCGGGACTTCGGCACATGGCGCACCCCATGGGGAGAGATCAATCGCTTCCAGCGGCTCACCGGCGACATCGTCCAACCGTTCAATGATTCGGGGCCGAGCCTCCCGGTTGGGTTCACCTCGTCACGCTGGGGGTCGCTCGCCGCGTTCGGGGCGCGCACCTGGCCGGGGACGAAGAAGATGTACGGGACGCTGGGGAATAGCTTCGTCGCCGTGGTCGAGTTCGGCGACACGCTCCGGGCGCTCGCGGTGACCGCCGGCGGCTTGAACAGCGTCCCGGGGTCCAAGCACTTCAACGATCAGGCGATGCGCTACACCACGGGAGACCTCCGCGAGGTCTATTTCCACCCCTGGCAGCTCGAGGGGCATACGGAACGGCGCTACCGCCCGGGTGAGCGATAGCGCCGCCGTCTGCGCGCGTGGCGTCCCTCGCCCGGACGAGGGACGCCACGGCGATCACTTGATGGTGACGCCCAACTCGCTCTTGGCGCCGGTCCCCTTCCCGACCAGCTCCATCACATAGGTCGGCTGCTTCCCACCGTCCATCGCCTGGAACTTGACCCAGCCGCCGGTCGTCGATTCATCGACCCACCAGCTGAGGGTGCCGCCCGGCTGACCGAAGCGCACATGGCGCGCCTTGAACGTGCCGGCGGGGGTCGTGATGGTCTCGATCCCGACCGTCGCCCCTTCGACTGACTCCGGGGTCGGACGTGAGCGGAAGCTCCCCATCATGTTCCAGGTGCTCCACTGCTCGGGGACGAGCATCTCCTGCGGCTCGGGGTTGTCGGGGAGCTTGGCGCGCATCCGCACGAGCTCCTGGACGAACTCGTTCCCCATCTCGGGGCGGAAGAGCGCCTCGAGGATCACGGTATCGGCCTGGCTCTTGTCGAAGCGAGTGATCGTCTTGATCCGCCACCACTGCGCCCCATCGGTCTGCTTCCCGATGTAGGCGCGCTCCGTCTCCTGCGTCATGTTGTCCTCGCCGATGCGCGTGTTCCACTTGGTCCACTCGCCCGGCTGATAGGGACGCTCGAAGACCGTCGCCCCCGAGGAGAACTGCATGCTGAAGAGCTGGGAGATCCAGGTCCAGGCGTAGTCACCGGTCCAGCTCGCCCCGGCCATCGCCATCCCTGCGCTCCCCGCGATCTTGTTCGCCGCCCGCTCGATCGCCCCGGCGATCTTGTCGCCACCTGCGACATAGACCCCGGTCGGGCCGGCCATCGCCTTGGCGAGATCGCTCTCGCGACGCTTCAGGAGATCCAACGTCGCCGGGGTGAACCCGGTGCGATCGCCGGCGAGATACCCGCGGAGTCGATCCCGCAGATTCCGATACTCCGGCAACTGGAAGCCGCCGGCCTGCGCCGCCGCATTCTCCGGCCCGTCGAGGATCTTCTGGCGCTCCTTGCGCAACGACTCGGCGTCGGGGCCGCACTTGGCCTTGATGGCGGCCCGCGCCGCGATCTGCCCCAAGCGACCGGCGACGATCCCGCCCCCGGTCTCGAAGTCTCGCGCACACTTCTCGTACTTGGTGATCTTCGCCTCAACGTCCTCGAGCTGGGTGCGGACGCTTCCCGTCTCCGCCTGCTCCTTTGCAGCCGAGACGAGGAACCGATCGAAGACCGCTTCGACGATGTCGAGGACGCGGTTGGACTGGGCGAGTGCCGGGGCCGGCAGGAGGAGGGCGACGGCGAGGAGGGAGGCGACGAACCGAGTGGGACGCATGCGATCTCCAAAGTGGCAGCGGGGCGGCCGGCCGATCGGGCTGACCATGGGAGATAAGGTTGCACCCCCCTGCGCCATCCGCCAGCGCCCTCCGGTGGTGGGGCCTCGCCGGGGGTGCGAGATTCACATGATGCACCGACTTCTCCGGACTCCCCTCTTGGCGATGGCGCTCGCCGTCGCCCCGCAGATGCTCTCCGCCCAGCCCCTCTCCCCGGCGGAGCGCCTCCCCGTCATCCCTGCCCCGGCCTCGGTGACGATGGGCTCGGGAGCGTGGACTCCCTCGGGACGCGTCCCCGCCTTCCTCCCGGACGCGACCGAGGCGCAGCTCCGACGCGCGGGAATCAGCTTCGCGTCGGCGGATGCCGCGGCACTCGATGGCGCCGAGGGATATCGGCTTGACGTCGCGAAGAGCGGGGTGACGATCACCGCGGCGAGCGAGGCGGGTCGCTTCTATGCACTACAGACGCTACAGCAGTTGGTCGAGGCGTCGACTGGCGGACGGATCCCCGCCGTCACGATCGCCGACGCGCCCCGCTTCTCCTGGCGCGGTCTGCATCTGGACGTCGGTCGGCACTTCCAACCCGTGCACTTCATCAAGCGCTATCTCGACCTGATGGCGCGCTACAAGCTCAACGTCTTCCACTGGCACCTCACCGAGGACCAGGGGTGGCGGATCGAGATCAAGAAGTACCCGCGCCTCACCGAGGTAGGGAGCTGCCGGAAGGAGACGATCCTCGCCAAGAACTTCACCCCGTACGTCGGCGATGGGATCCGGTATTGCGGTTTCTACACGCAGGAGGAGATCCGCGAGGTGGTGGCGTACGCCGCCGCGCGCCAGATCACGGTGATCCCGGAGATTGAGATGCCGGGACACACCGTCGCGGCGCTCGCCGCCTATCCGCGGTACGCCTGCACCCCGGGCCCCTTCGAGGTGCTCACGATCTGGGGGGTCTCGGACGACATCTTCTGTCCCTCCGAGGAGACCTTCGCCTTCCTGCAGGACATCATGACCGAGGTCCTCGCCCTCTTCCCAAGCCGCTTCATCCATATCGGCGGGGACGAGGCGCCGAAGACGCGCTGGGATGCGAGCCCACTCGCGCAAGAGGTGATCCGTCGCGAAGGGCTCAAGGATTCGCATGAGTTGCAGAGCTGGTTCATCCAGCGGATGGAGCGGTGGCTCGCGGCACGCGATCGACGCCTGATCGGGTGGGATGAGATCCTCGAGGGCGGGCTCCCCGCGGGCGCGACGGTAATGAGCTGGCGCGGGATCGGCGGTGGGATCGCTGCCGCGCGCGCAGGCCACGACGTGGTGATGACCCCGACCTCGCATCTCTACTTCGATTACTACCAGGGGGACGAGCGCTTCGAGCCACTCGCGATCGGCGGACTCCTGACCTTGGAGCGCGTCTACGCCTACGAGCCGATCCCCGAGGCGCTCACCGCGGACCAGGCAAAGCACATCCTTGGCGCGCAGGGCAATGTCTGGACCGAGTATCTCAAGACGGCGGCGAACGTGGAGTACATGGCCTTCCCGCGGGCCCTCGCGCTCGCCGAGGTGACCTGGTCGCCACGCGAGCGGCGGAGCTGGCCGAGCTTCGAGGCGCGGCTGCCGCAGGCGCTGCGCACCTTGGACCGACTCGGCGTGAACTATCGGCTCCCGCATGTCGTCGGGCTCGATGCCGATGTGTTGACGCTCGATGCCACCACGACGGTGGCGCTCTCCGTTCCGATCGCGAACGCCGTGATCCGCTACACCACGGATGGGAGTGATCCCACCGCGACGAGCCCACGCTACGAAAAACCGCTCACCCTGCCGGTGACGACCGCCGGGACGCGTGTGACGGCGCGCGCGTTCACCGCGGAGGGGAAGGCCAGCCCGCCGCGCGCGGCGACCTTCCGTCGGACCACGTATCGCGTCCCAGAGTCGATCGACGCGCGCACGCTGCAAGCGGGGCTCGCGCTCACCTATCACGAAGCGTCGCTGAGCGCGGTCGCACCGCTTGATACCCTCGCCGTGGTGCGCCGAGCGGTCGCGGCGACGATCGCGCGCACGGGAGCGGAGCGCGCTGAGGGGTACGGCCTCGTCTTCCGCGGGTACCTCACCGTACCGGCCGATGCGATGTACGAGTTCACGCTGGCCTCCGATGATGGGAGCACGCTGGCCATCGGGGAGCAGCTCGTCGTCGACAACGATGGGCTCCACGGTACGCAAGAACGAACCGGGATGATCGCACTCCGTGCCGGGTCGCACCCGATCAC
>CAXRBM010000169.1:0-2268 GCA_964228675.1 Gemmatimonadaceae bacterium | reverse complement strand
CTCCATCTTGAAGCCACCCCAGTCGGACCAGATCGAGGCGGAGATCCCTTCGCGCGCGAGCACGTCGGCGATCTTGTAGGTCTCGACCCCGTGATGGAATGAGCGGATCCGATAGCCGAACTCCTTGGCGATATCGATCATCTGCATCATCTCATCGGCCTGATAGCAGTGATTGTGGATGAGGATGTTCCCGCGCAGCACCTCGGCGAGGGTCTCGTTGTTCAGGTCGCGCGTCGGCGGATCGCCCTCGGGCTTGGCGTTCCATGTATCCCAGCGCCGACGGTAGGCATCGGCACCGATCCACGCGGCGCGGTAGCCCGCGACGTTTGCCATGCGCGTCGCGGGGCCGCGGCTCGCGTAGACCCGCTTGGGATTCTCGCCGCACGCCATCTTGAGGCCGTATGGCGCGCCGGGGAACTTCATCCCCTGCACGGAGCGCGATGGCACCACCTTCAGGGTGACGGAGCGGCCGCCGATCAGGTTGGCCGAGCCCGGGAGGACCTGCAACGTGGTGGTGCCCCCCGCGAGGTTCCGCGGGAACTGTGGGTCCTGCGGCCAGACCGAATGCTCGGCCCAGACATGGGCCGTGACCGGGGCCGTCGCCTCGTTGCCATCGCTGTGCGCGGCGGTCCCCGGCGCGGGATAGACGCCCAGGTGCGAGTGGGTGTCGATGAGTCCCGGGGTCACGAATTTGCCCTCGCCATCGATCACCACGGCGTTCGCCGGTGCGGTGATGCTCTGACCGATCGCCGCGATCTTCCCGTTCTGCATCAGCACGGCGCCGTTCCGGATCAGCGGACCGGTCGCGGTGAAGATGTGGACGTTGCGGATCACCGTGGGCCGCGACGGGAAGGGGGTGTAGGTGCTCGGGAAGGGGTCGGCGTTCGGCTTGGAAACCGCGCCGGCGACGAGCACGGGAGTGGGTTTGGCGGTGCTCGCCGTGGTCGTGGATTGGGCCCACATCGGGCCGGCCGCAAGCGGCGCGGCGAGCGCGAGCAGGCGAAAGGAGCGACGGATCATCTCGAAGGGGATAGAGGTGAGAGGGGTCGGTTTCAGGGATCAGGGAACAGGGAACGCGCGAGGGCGACGTCGTCCGTGCAGAGGGCGTCGACCCCCCAGGCGGCCAGGCGCTCCATCATGGCGGCGCTGTTGACCGTCCAGGCGATCACGCGACGCCCCTCGGCGTGGGCGGCGCGGAGGAAGGCCTCGTCGATGTGATCGACCTGTCGCCAGCAATCCCGCGCATCGACCGAGCGCGCGGCACCGGTGGGATCGATCGGGTAGCTGACCTCGAGCACCCCACGCGGGATCGCCGGGGTCAGTTGGGCCGCCTGTTGCACCTGCCGATGATCGAAGGCGTGGACGGAGGCGGGGCCGAGATCGAGGTCCATTGCGGCATCGAAGGGGAGTCGCGCCCGTCGGGGCTGCCTGGCGATGACCGCGAGGGTCCCTTCCGCGGTCCCAGCGCCCTTGAGCTCACAGTAGATGCGGAGCCGATCCCCGACCGACTCGAATACCGACTCGAGCGTGGGGATGGGCTCCCCGCGCACCGACCGCGTGGCGACCTCAACCGCCGTCAGGGACGAGATGGGAGACCCATCGGCCAAAATGGGATCGTGGTGGACCACGATGACCCCATCTGCGGTGCGGTGGACATCCAGCTCGCAGGCGTCGGCCCCCAGCTCCACTGCCCGGCGGAAGGCCAGCAGGGTATTCTCTGCGGCATCCCGGGAGGCCCCGCGGTGGGCGATGATCTCAGGGCGCGTCACACGGGAATCTTAACGCCGGCTGTCCGCCGGCGTCTCATCTGGCGAGACCATGGGCGATTCGAGCGGCACGACCTCGGAGACGACGGATGCGGCGCTGATCACCCGGTGGTTGTCGGGGGATCAACGGGCCGCGACGGCGTTGGTCGAGCGACACGCCCAGTCCGTCGCGCGGTTCGTCGTGAGTTTGGGGGAGCGGGAGCGAACGGAGGAGCTGGTGCAGGACACCTTCGTCCGGGCGTTTCAGGCGATCGAGACCTTCCGGTCGGACAGTCTCTTCCGCACCTGGCTCTTCACGATCGCGAAGCGGTTGGTGCTGGACCATCGACGAAGGGAGCGACGGCGTCGCGATGACGTCGAGTTGCAGGAGGATCACCTGGTGGTGTCCTTCGATGCGCTGGATGGGATGGTGGGCGATGAGCGAATGCAGCAGGTGCGGAGGGCGATGCAGGGGCTGACACCGATGCAACGCGAGGTGTTCACCCTCCGAGTGACCGAAGGA
>CAXRBM010000168.1:0-9661 GCA_964228675.1 Gemmatimonadaceae bacterium | reverse complement strand
GGCCCCCGCCGCATGGAGCTCCTTGCAGAGGTAGGTCCCGACGTTCCCCATCCCCTGCACGCTGACCGTCTTGCCGCCGAGGTCCGACGAGCCCCACCGCTGCATCGCCGAGGCCTGGATGGCGCGGAAGACGCCGTGCGCGGTGACGGGCGACGGATCGCCCGACTTGTTCGCGAGCCCGGCCACATAGTCGGTCTCCATATGGACGAAGTCCATGTCGGCGGTGCTGGTGCCGACATCCTCGGCCGTCACGTAGCGTCCGCCGAGCGACTCGACGAAGCGGCCGTGCGCGCGGAAGATCATCTCGCGATTGGTGGTACGGTTATCGCCGATGATCACCGACTTCCCGCCCCCGAGGTTGAGACCGGCGACGGCGTTCTTGTAGGTCATCCCGCGCGCGAGGCGCAGGGCATCGACGATCGCCTCTTCATCGGAGGCGTAGGTCCAGAAGCGCGTGCCGCCGAGGGCGGGGCCCAGCGTCGTGTCGTGGATCGCGATGATGCCGCGATAGCCGGCGGTCTCGTCGGCGCAGATGACGAGCTGCTCGTGGCCAAGCTTGGCGATCGTATCGAAGAGCTTCATGGGATCAGGTAGCAGGGGGAGGTATCAGGGGAGAGAGACGGCCACTACGTACTGCTGATGGCGGCGCGGCCGATCACGACGCGCTGCACTTCCGACGTCCCCTCGTAGATCTCCGTGACCTTGGCATCACGGAAGTAGCGCTCCACGGGGTACTCCTTCACATAGCCGTAGCCGCCGAAGAGCTGGATGGCGTTGGTGGTGACCCACATCGCCGTCTCGCTGGCGAAGAGCTTCGCCATCGACGCCTGCGTGCCGATGTCGACGCCGCGGTCCTTCGCCGCGGCGGCCATGTGGAGCAGGCTCCTCGCTGCGGTGATGCGGGTCGCCATGTCGGCGAGCTTGAACTGCACCGCCTGGAACTCGGCGATCGGCTTCCCGAACTGCTTGCGCTCGACCACATAGGCGCAGGCCGCCTCGTATGCGGCGCGCGCGATCCCGATGGCCTGCGCGGCGATCCCGAGGCGCCCATGCTCGAGCGACTGCATGGCGTAGATGAACCCCATCCCTTCCTCACCAAGCAACCGGTCAGCCGGGACGCGCATCCCATCGAAGACGAGTTGGACCGTCGGGGAGGCGCGCATCCCCATCTTGTCCTCCTTCTTGCCGACGGAGAACCCGGGGAGATCAGGAGTGATGATGAAGGCGGAGATCCCCTTTGCCCCCTTCCGCGCATCGGGCGTATCAGTGCGCGCCATCGCGAGGATCACGCCGGCATGCGTCCCACTCGTCACCCACGACTTGGCCCCGTCGAGGATCCAGTGGTCCCCGTCGCGGCGCGCCTGACAGCGGAGCGAGGCGGCGTCGGACCCTGAGTCGGGTTCGGAGAGAGCGAAGCCCCCTAGGAGCTCGCCGCGCGCCATCGGCGCGAGGAAGCGCTGCTTCTGCACGTCGGACCCGACGTTGAGGAGCATCTGCGTCGGGAGCGAGTTGTGCACCGACATCATGACGGCGGTGCTCGCATCGGCGACGGCGATCTCCTCGAGCGCCAAGAGATAGCTCCGTGCGTCGAGCCCCAATCCATCCTGCTCGGGCGGCAGGAGCATCCCCAGGAAGCCGAGTTCCCCGAGCTTCGAGATCAGCGACGGCTCGAAGTAGGCGTCACGGTCCCACGCCGCGGCGTTGGGCCGCAGATGCTCGTCCGCGAACGCGCGCGCGGTCTCGACGATCGCGCGCTGCTCCTCGGTGAGCTCGAGCAACGGGTCGGTCATGCGTGGTGCGCTGGGGGGAGAATGCGACGCATCGACTCAGGCCTTCCGGTAATCGTAGAACCCGCGCCCCGACTTGCGGCCATACCACCCGGCGGCCACATAGCGCTTGAGCAACGGGCAGGGCCGATACTTGGGATCGCCGAGCCCCTCGTGGAGCACCTCGAGGATCGCGACGCAGGTATCGAGCCCGATGAAGTCGGCGAGCGTGAGCGGTCCCATCGGATGGTTCATCCCGAGCGTCATCACCTGATCGACCGCCTCGGGGGTGCCGACCCCCTCCATCACGGCGTAGCACGCCTCGTTGATCATCGGCATCAGGATCCGGTTCGCGAGGAAGCCGGGATAATCGTTTGCCTCGACGGGGATCTTCCCGAGCGCCCTGGAGAGCTCCACGGTGCGGGTGTTCACCGCGTCGGTGGTCGCCTGACCGCGGATCACCTCGACTAGCTTCATCACCGGGACGGGATTCATGAAGTGCATCCCGATCACCTGCTCCGGGCGCTTCGTCACCGCCGCGATCTCGGTGATGGAGATCGAGCTCGTGTTCGTCGCGAGGATCGCCCCCGCATCGGCCAGCCGGTCGAGGTCGCGGAAGATCTTGAACTTGAGCTCCTTCCGCTCGGTCGCGGCCTCGACGATCACCGTCGCGCCCTTCACGGCCTCGAGCGAGGTCGCGGTGGCGATGCGCGCCAAGGTCGCCGCCTTCGCCGCCTCGTCGATCGTCCCCTTCTTCACCTGCCGATCGAGATTCCCCCCGATCGTCGCGAGCGCCTTGGTGAGTGCGTCGGCCGAGACGTCGATCAACGTGACCGGGAACCCCTGCATCGCGCAGACATGCGCGATCCCATTCCCCATCTGGCCGGCGCCGACCACGGCGAACCGATCCGTACCGGTCGTCATCAGACCATCTCCACGCTGAGGGCCACCGCATTCCCGCCACCGAGGCAGAGCGTCGCGAGGCCGGTCGACTTCCCACGCGCCTTGAGCGCGTGCACCAGGGTCACGAGGATCCGCGCCCCGCTCGCGCCGATAGGATGCCCGAGCGCGATGGCCCCGCCATTCACGTTCACCCGTGCCTCGTCCCACCCGAGCGCATCGCCATCAGCGAGCGCCTGCGAGGCGAAGGCCTCGTTGGCCTCGATCAGATCGTAGTCTCCGATCGACGCCCCGGTCTTCGCCATGAGGTTGCGCACCGCGACGATCGGCGCGAAGAAGAGATCCTGCGGATCCCCGCCACCGGAGGCGTACCCGGTGATCCGCGCAAGGATCGGGAGTCCCTGCGCCTTGGCATAGGCCTCAGAGGCCACGACGAGCGCGGCGCCGCCGTCATTCAGCCCGGGCGCGTTCCCCGCCGTCACGGTGAGCTCACTCGGGCTCATCTCCTTGGGCGCGTCCTTCGCGAACGCCGGCTTCAATGCCCCGAGCGCCTCGATCGACGTATCGGCGCGCGGCGACTCATCGGTGTTCACCACGGTCGGCCCCTGCTTCCCGGGGATCTCCACCGGGACGATCTCCTCGTCGAACCGCCCCGCCTTCATCGCCTCGATCGCCAACTGATGCGAGCGATACGCGAAGGCATCCTGCCGCGCACGCGTGATCCCCGCCTTCTTCGCGGTGTACTCCGCGTGGCCGCCCATATGGCGATCGTAGAAGGCGCACCAGAGCCCATCGGCGATGAGCCCATCGGCCATCGTCTGCGCGCCGAACTTCACCCCGGTTCGCATCCCGCGTACGTAGTGCGGGGCGTTCGACATCGACTCCTGCCCCCCCGCCACCAGCAGCTGTTCGTCACCGGCGCGGATCGCCTGCGCCGCCATCATCACCGCCTGCAGCCCGGAGCCGCAGACCTTGTTGATGGTGACCGCCGGGACGGTACCCGGGATCCCCGCCTTGATCATCGCCTGGCGCGCCGGGGCCTGTCCGACGCCGCCCTGGAGCACGTGGCCCATCAGCACCTCGCCGATCGCACTTCCATCGACACCGGCACGCTGGACGGCGGCCCGGATCGCGATCGCACCGAGGTCAGAGGCCTGCAACGCGCTCAACCCGCCGAGGACTCGGCCGATCGGGGTGCGCGCCGCGCTCACGATGACTGGGGTACGCTCACTCGACATCAGAGGATCACCGACGGTTAGAGAGGATGAAGGACTTCAGGGCGAGCGACGCGTCGCGTTGAATCCGATCGACGCACCAACAGCAGGAAGCAACGCGATGAGGTTCGCGGTCGCCCAGCGCGCGGTGGTGCGCATCCCCGAGGGGGGACTGAGCTCCGGACCAAGCAGGACCCGCGCGAGGGCCATCGAGGCGGCGAACCCGACGCCGGCGCCGAGCGCCGTCGCATCGAAGTCGCCGGATTGGTCACCGAGACTGCCGATGCCGTACACGACACCAGCGGTCGCGAGCCCACCACCGATCGTGCCGGTCGTGAACCCCACGCGACGGATCGTCGGCTCATGATCGCTCCCGAGGCGCTGCACGAGCTCCTCGCCCGCATAGCGCCCGACGATGAAGCCACCGATCCCGGCATAGGCGCCGAGGAGCACCTGCCCCGCGACACGCGCGGGCTCGAGCCGCGCCGTGGGTTGCCGCTGCGCCTCACCCGTCCTCGCCGTCGCGACGAGCACGAGCGTCACCATCGCGAGGCGCGAGGCGCGCATCACTCGGCTCCGGCGGACGACGGGGTGAGCGCGCGGGTGCGGATCTCCTCCGTCACCCGGGCGATGAAGGCGTCGAGTGCGACGACCTCCTGCTTCTTCCCGGCGCCACGCACACGGACTGCGACCTGCCCCGCCTCCGCCTCCCGTTTGCCGAGGACGAGCATGTATGGGGTCTTCTGGAGCTCGCCGTCACGGATGCGGTAGTTGAGCGTATCGCTTCGCGCATCGAGGTGCGCGCGTACCCCCGCGGCCTTGAGCGCCGCCGTCACCTGATCGGCGTACGGGAGCACCTCGTCGGAGATCGGGAGGACGCGGACCTGCTCCGGCGCGAGCCAGACCGGGAAGGCGCCGGCGAAGTGCTCGATGAGGATCGCGAGGAAGCGCTCGAACGACCCGCTCACCGCGCGGTGGATCACCACCGGGCGATGCGCGGCGTTGTCCTCACCGGTGTAGGTGAGATCGAAGCGCTCCGGCGCGTTGTAGTCGAGCTGGATCGTCCCGAGCTGCCAGGCACGACCGATCGAATCGAGCACATCGAAGTCGATCTTCGGCCCGTAGAAGGCGCCGTCGCTCGGCTTCATCTCATAGGGCCGCCCGGTCGCGTCGAGCGCCGCACGCAGCGCCCCCTCCGCACGATCCCAGAGTTCGTCAGAGCCGATCCGCTGCTCCGGTCGCGTCGCGAACTTGAGCCGCGCCTCGAGCCCGAAGGTGTCGTAATACGCGAGGATGAAGCGCATGAGGAACGCGACCTCATCGGCGATCTGATCCTCGCGCAGATACACATGGCAATCGTCCTGCGAGAACTGCCGGACGCGGGTCAGCCCCGAGAGTGCGCCGGAGATCTCGTTCCGGTGCAGCGCATCGAAGGTGACGTAGCGCTTGGGGAGCTCCCGATACGAATGCTTGTCCGACCCGAAGTAGAGATGGTGGGACGGGCAGTTCATCGGCTTGAGCGAGAAGTCGTGCTCCCCCGTCTCATTGTCGAGTACGAGGAACATGTTCTCCTGGTACTTCCCCCAATGCCCCGACTGCTCCCAGAGCCGCTTGTGATAGAGGAGCGGGGTCTTGATCTCGAGGAAGGCGTCCTGCTGCCGCTCGCGGATGAAGCCCTCGAGGGTGTTCCAGAGCTGCGTCCCCTTCGGCGTCCAGAAGGCGGCGCCCGGCGCGTGCGGGAAGAACTGGAAGAGATCGAGCTGCTTCCCCAGCACGCGATGGTCGCGCTTCCGCGCCTCCTCGATCCGATGGAGATGCCCCTCGAGCTCGTCCCTCTTGAAGAAGGCGGTCGCGTAGATGCGCTGCAGCATCTGCCGCTTCTCGTCCCCGCGCCAGTAGGCGCCGGCGGCGGAGAGGAGCTTGAAGTGCTTCAGGTACGACGTGTCGGGGACGTGCGGCCCACGGCAGAGATCGGTGAACGGACCGTCGGTGTAGGTCGAGATGATCTCGTCCGACCGATCGAAATCCTCGAGGCGCTCCAACTTGAGCGGATCATCGGCGAAGACGCGCTTCGCCTCCGCCTGCGAGACCTCGGCGCGCACGAAGGGGAAGGCCTCGGCGACCACCTGCCGCATCTCCGCCTCGAAGGCCTCGAGGTCCTCCGGCGTGAAGGGCTTCTCGACCTCGAAGTCGTAATAGAAGCCGTCGTCGATGGCGGGGCCGAAGCCGATGTGCGCGTCCGGCCGGAGGCGACGAACCGCGGTCGCCAGGATGTGGGCCCCCGAGTGCCGAAGCACGGCGAGTGCGCGCGGGTCCTTCTCCGTGATGACCTGGAAGCTTCCGCTCTGGCGGATCGGGGTCATCAGGTCCTGCACCTCCCCCGCCACCGCGACGGCGATCGCCGCCTGCAGGAGCCGGGGCCCGATCGTGGCGACGACGTCGCGGGCCAAGGTGCCGGGGGCGACCTCGCGGGTCGCCCCATCGGGGAGGGTCAAGATGAAGGGCGCGGCGTCGACCATATCAGGGGAAAGCTAGCCGCCCGCCGAGTGGGGGCCAACCGCGCCAACCCCAAGCGCGGCGCGTGGATGCGCCCCCTCCGAGCGGCTAGCTTTCACGGATGTCCGAGACCCCGTCCGCCGCCCCCGATTTCCCCACCCATTTCGACTTCGCGACCGCCGAACGCGAACTGAGCGCCGCGTGGGAGGGGGCCGGACTCTTCCGGGCCGACGCCGACCGGACGACCCGCTGCGGCGGGAAGCGCGACCCCTTCACCGTCCTGATCCCCCCGCCGAACGTGACGGCGGTGCTCCACGTGGGGCACGGGCTCAACAATACGGTGCAGGATGTGATCGTCCGGTGGCGCCGGATGTCGGGGGACGAAGCCCTCTGGCTCCCGGGGACCGACCACGCCGGGATCGCCACGCAGAACGTCGTCGAGAAGCAGCTCGCCAAGGAGGGGAAGACCCGCTTCGACCTGGGCCGTGAGGCCTTCGTGCAGCGGACCGAGGCCTTCGTCGAGGAGACCGGGGGGACGATCCTCCGCCAGCTCCGCGCGATCGGCGCCTCCGCCGACTGGTCCCGCACCGCCTACACCTTCTCCCCCGCCCTCTCGAAGGCGGTCCGCGAGGCCTTCGTCCGCCTTTATGAGAAGGGGTTGGTCTACCGTGGCCATCGTGTGATCCACTGGTGCCCGCGTTGCCTCACCTCGCTCTCGGACGAGGAGGCGGAGTTCCACGACAGCCAGGGGAAGCTCTACCATATCGCCTACCGGCTGGCCGATGACCCGTCGCGCAGCATCACGATCGCGACCACGCGGCCAGAGACGATGCTCGCCGACGTCGCCGTCGCCGTGCACCCGGAGGACGAGCGCTACGCTGACCTCGTCGGCAAGGAGCTGACGCTCCCCCTCGTCGGGATCCGCATCCCGGTGATCGCGGACGCGTACGTGGAGAAGGACTTCGGCACCGGCGCGCTCAAGATCACCCCGGCGCACGATGCCAACGACTTCGAGGTCGGCGCGCGCCATCAGCTCGGCCGTCCGGTGGTGATCGACGCCGAGGGCCGGATCCGCGCCGTCGCCGATGCCGCGGGACGCATCCCCGCCGCGCTCGAGGGACTCGATCGCTTCGAGGCGCGCAAGAAGGTCGCGGAGCTCCTCGAGGCGTCAGGCGCGCTCGTGAAGGTCGCGGAGCATCCGAACAGCATCCGGCGCTGCTATCGCTGCGACACCGTCGTCGAGCCGCGCCTCTCGCAGCAGTGGTTCGTGAAGATGGCGCCGCTCGCCGAGCCCGCCCTCGTCGCGGTGCGCGACGGCACCATCCGTCTCCTCCCCGAGAAGTGGGAGAAGGTCTACATCAACTGGCTCGAGGGGATCCGCGACTGGAACATCTCCCGTCAGCTCTGGTGGGGGCATCGCATCCCCGTCTGGACCTGCGGCGACTGCGGCGCGGTCTCGGCGCTCCGTGAGGATCCGAGTGCCTGCCCGTCGTGCGGCTCCGCGAAGCTCGAGCAGGATCCCGACGTCTTCGATACCTGGTTCTCCTCCGGGCTCTGGCCGATCTCCACCCTCGGCTGGCCCGATCAGAAGGCCAAGGACCTCACGGCCTTCTTCCCGAGCGACGTGCTCGTCACCGCGCCAGAGATCCTCTTCTTCTGGGTCGCGCGGATGATCATGACGGGGTACGCCTTCCAAGGGCGTCCTCCTTTCCACACGGTCTATCTCCACGGGACCGTGCGCGACATGCAGCATCGCAAGATGTCCAAGTCGCTTGGCAACGGGATCGATCCATTGGATGTGGTCGAGAAGTTCGGCGCCGACGCGCTGCGCTGGACCCTCATCCAAGGGATGGGGCTCGGTGTCGACGTGATGCTCGACCCGAACGATCTCGAGAAGTCGTTCGCGCCGGGGCGCAACTTCGCGACGAAGCTCTGGAACATCGGCCGGTTCATCCTCCTGCAGGTCGGGGAGCAACCGGTGCAGCCGCTGGCGCAGATCGATGCGGCGCAGCTCGCGCTCGCGGATCGGTGGATCCTCGGGCGACTCCGCGCGACGATCGCCGAGTGCGATGCCGCACTGGGTCCGGCGCGTCCCACGAATGCGAGCGCGACGACTGATGGGCACTGGCCCGAGGAGGCGCGGCAGGTCGGGCTCCGACTCGATGCCTACGCTGAGGCGGCGCGACGCTTCCTCTGGAACGAGCTCGCCGATTGGTATGTGGAGGCGGTGAAGGGACGGCTCGCACAGCCCGGTGCCGACCGCGAGGTCGCGCGCGCGGTGTTGGTGCATGTGATGGATCAGGGGCTTCGCCTGCTCCACCCGATCATGCCCTTCGTGACCGAGTCGCTCTGGCAGCGCCTCCCCGGCACGCAACCCGGGGCCTTCCTCGCCGTCGCGCCCTGGCCGACGACGCAGGCGGCCGCCGCGCCGGAGGGGGGCGAGTTCGAGGTCATCCGTGAGGCGATCGATGCGATCCGCGCGCTGCGCGCCGAATATGGCGTGCAGCCGGGCGCGGGGATCCGCGCGCATGTGAGCAGCCATGCGGCGCGCGAGACGCTCCTGCGCGATGCGGCGTTGGTGCAGCGCCTCGCGCGCTGTGAGCTCGATGGCGCGGCAGCGCCGAGTGGGGCAGCGGCACATGCCGTGCTCCCGTCGGGGCTCGAACTCTCGCTCCCGCTCGCGGGGATGGTCGATGTCGCCAAGGAGCGCGCGCGACTCACCGGCGAGATCGAGGGACTCAGCAAGCAGCTCACCGGCTTGCGCGGTCGGCTCGCGAACGCATCGTTCACCGCGAAGGCACCGGCGGCGGTGGTGGAGGCCGAGCGCGCGAAGGAGCGGGAGTGGACGGCGCGCGTGGATCAGTTGCAGTCGAAGCTCGCCGAGCTCGGCGCGTGAGACGGCACCTCGCTGCGATCGCGCTGCTCGCGGGATGTGCCTCACCGGGGCAACCTCCGGGTGGGCCGCCAGACCAGGTGCCACCGAAGGTGGTGCGAGTCACCCCGGATACCGGAAGCCGCAACGTGCGCGCGGATCGGATCATGGTGCAATTCGACGAGGTGGTGAGTGAGCGGTCGACGCCGCGGGCGGCGACGCCGGCGTCGAGTGGCCGGGGCACGAGTGCCGGTGGTCGTGGTGGGTCGAGCGGGATGGCGGGCGGGATGACCGGTGGGATGACCGGTGGCTTCGGTGGTGGCGGCTTCGGGGGCGGCAACGCGAGTGGGAACTCGAGCCTCGCGAGCATGTTCGTGATCTCCCCGAGCGATGGCCGGGAACGCATCAACTGG
>CAXRBM010000167.1:0-2532 GCA_964228675.1 Gemmatimonadaceae bacterium | reverse complement strand
CCTCTACGCCCGTGATGTGTTGGCGCGGACCGGGAAGGGCCAGTCGATCATCTTCGACGTGAAGTGCTCCCAGGCGCTCGCTGATGGGATCGCACAGGCGGGTGGCACGCCGGTGATGTGGAAGACGGGGCACTCCCTCATCAAGGAGAAGATGAAGGCGCTCCACGCCCCGATCGCCGGCGAGATGTCGGGACACATGTTTTTCACCGAGGGGTTCTACGGGCATGACGACGCGCTCTACGCGGCGGCGCGCCTCCTGCGCATCATCGCCGATGCGAAGCGATCGGTGCAGGCGCTCCTTGCCGACGTCCCGCGCCTCGTCTCGACGCCCGAGCTGCGCATCGATTGCGCCGATGATCGCAAGGAGGGGGTGGTCCGCGACGCGCTCGCACATTTCGCGGCACGCTACAAGGTCTCCGATGTCGACGGCGTCCGCATCCTCTTCGAGGGGGGCTGGGGGCTCATCCGGAGCTCGAACACGCAGCCGATCCTCGTGATGCGCTTCGAGGCCGATTCCGCCGAGCGCCTCGCCGTGATTCGTGCGGAGGTCGAGTCGTGGCTGACCGCGCAGGGGATCGACGTCACGCCCGGCGTCGGGCACTGAGATGACCCAGCGGCGCAGCCGCTGGCGGTGGATCCTCGGGCTCCTCGTCGCCCTCGCGGTGGGGCGAGGGATCTCCGGACTGGTCGCGGGGGCCGCCCAGGCGGAGGCGCTCGGTGTGCGACCCAGCTGGCGGCTCTTCACCGCGATGGACCTCTCCCTGCGTACGCTGGTCGCGGCGGTCGCCGCGCTCGTGCTCTTCGTGAATCTGCTCGGGGTCCGTCACTCGATCGTCTCCGTGGTGCTCCCGCGCCAGATCGGGAACCTCCGCATCGGTGAGGCGATCCCGATGCGGCTACTCACGCTCGGGGCGGCCGCCGTCGCCGTGGGGATCGGAGCCCTCTTTGCCCTCGTCGATCTGGACGGTCAGCAGGTACTCCTTGCGCTCCATGGCGTGCGCTTCGGCGAGAGCGATCCCTTTCTCGAGCGAGATATCGGCTGGTATCTGATCGAGCTCCCGGTGGAGCGGGCGCTCTGGGAGACGGTCGTCCGCATCGTCATGGTCGCGAGTCTGTTCACGCTCGTGCTCTACGCGGCCACGCCGAGCCTCCGCGTGCGTGAGGGACGCCTCATGGTCACGGACTGGGCCCGTCGGCATCTGGGGGTGCTGGGTGGTGTGGCGATGCTCCTCGTCGCGTGGCACTGGCGTCTGGCGCGGTATGAGGTGCTCGTCACGGGGAGTGGCGCATCTGAGGGGTTCGGTGCGGTCGACCATCGGTTGGTCCTGCCGTATCTCCTGACGCTCTCGATCGTGATGGCGGGGGCCGCTGGGGTCTTCATCGTGGCGGTCTGGCAGCGGGCCACGCGTGTGGCGGTCGGTCTGCTCCTGAGCCTCCTCGTGATCGGGCCGTTAGGACGACTGGCGATCGTGACCTTCGGCCCGAGCTTGGGCGCGACGACGCGTGGGATCCGCGATCGTGAGCTCGCCTATGTGGCGACCCGGGCGCGCTTCACGGCCCGCGCCAGCGGCGCTGTGGCAGCCGGCACCGATCGTGCCTCGACCGCGCTCGACTCCCTGCGACGGCTGGTCCCACCGCGCGCGGTGATCCTCCCCGACGGCGGTCGATACCGCGTGGTCCATGACACGACGGGCCAGGTCGCGGCCGCGGCGCTCGAGACGTGGGGTCAGCGCATCAGCCAGGCCTGGGCGATGCAGAACCCGCGCCTCGCGATGGATGGGGGCGCGATGGGTGATCGCCTTCTGGTGGGCACGAATCCGTGGTCCCGCATCGTGCGCGTCGCCCCCTTCCTCCGTCCCGCGCCGACGCCTCGTCTCGTGATCCGTGAAGGAGGTGCGCTCTGGGTGCTCGATCTCGAGGTCGCAGGCGAATGGTATCCCTTAGCCACCCCGCTCCTCCATCGGGGCACGGTCGTCCGCTATCGTCGGCCGGCAGGGGTCGCACTGGTCGATGCGATGACCGGTGTCGTTCGCATCCTCCCACCGTCGGATCCCGATCCGGTGCTGCGTGCCTGGATGGTCCTCGTCCCCGATGTGTTCTCGGCGGGGGCGTCGCTCGGCCAGGGGATCGATCGGTCGGCGATGGACCGCACGCATGGCGATAGCACACTGCACTCGTTCCTTCGCCTCGACTATCTTTCTAAGCTGTCCCATTTCCCCTCTCTGGAGTCCGTGTGAACCTCCACGAATACCAAGCCAAGGAGATCCTCCGTGCGCATGGCGTGAACATCCCGCCAGGCCGCGTCGCGACCACCCCCGTTGAGGCGGAGGCCATCGCGAAGGAGTATGGCGTTCCCGTGATGGTGAAGGCGCAGGTCCATGCCGGCGGTCGTGGGAAGGCCGGCGGTGTGAAGTTTTGCAAGACCCCGGCGGAGGCGAAGGAGAAGGCCACCGCGATCCTCGGGATGAAGATCAAGGAGCTGACCGTCGAGCAGGTGCTCGTCACCGTCGCCGCGGATATCGGGAGCGAGGC
>CAXRBM010000166.1:0-4111 GCA_964228675.1 Gemmatimonadaceae bacterium | reverse complement strand
CCCTCCAGTACAACGACGGCTACAACGACAACGTCTTCTCCTTCGTCAACAACATCAACCCGCACGAGGGAGGCACGCACCTCACCGGCTTCAAGTCGGCCCTCACGAGCGTGATCAACAAACATCTCGACAAGTCGTCGTTCGCCAAGAAGGACAAGGAGGTCAAGCTCTCCGGCGACGACGTTCGGGAGGGGTTGACCGCCGTGCTCTCGGTGAAGGTCCGCGAGCCACAGTTCGAGGGGCAGACCAAGACGAAGCTCGGCAACTCCGAGGTCGAGGGGATCGTGCGGACGGCGGTCAACGAATGGCTCGCCCCCTACCTCGAGGAGCATCCGCGCGTCGCGAACATCGTGCTCGAGAAGGCGCTCTCGGCGGCGCGTGCGCGTGAGGCGGCCCGCAAGGCGCGCGACCTCACCCGCAAGAAGTCGGCGCTCGATGTCGGGAACCTCCCGGGCAAGCTCGCCGACTGCTCCCTCTCCGACCCCGCGATGTGCGAGCTCTACCTCGTCGAGGGTGACTCGGCCGGTGGCTCCGCCAAGCAGGGGCGTGACCGCATGTTCCAGGCGATCCTCCCGCTCCGCGGCAAGATCCTCAACGTCGAGAAGGCCCGCATCGACAAGATCCTCTCCAACGAGGAGATCCGTACGATCATCACGGCGATCGGCGCGGGGATCAAGGAGGAGTTCCAGCTCGATGGCGTCCGGTATCACAAGATCATCATCATGACCGACGCCGACGTGGACGGCGCGCACATCCGGACCCTCCTCCTGACCTTCTTCTTCCGCCAGATGCCGGAACTGATCGACGCCGGGATGGTCTACATCGCCCAGCCGCCGCTCTTCCGCGTGGGTCGTGGCAAGGAGGAGTACTACGCCTACGACCTCGCCGAGCGCGATGCGATCGCCGAGCGGATGGGGACCGGGGATGGCAAGGCGGCCCTCATGGTCCAGCGCTACAAGGGCCTCGGCGAGATGAACCCCGACCAGCTCTGGAAGACGACGATGAATCCCGAGACGCGGACGATCCTCAAGGTCACCATGGACGATGCGTTCCAGGCCAATGAGATCTTCCAGACCCTGATGGGTGACGAAGTCGAACCTCGGCGTGTCTTCATCGAGGCGAATGCCAAGTTCGTCTCGAACCTCGATATCTGACCGCGAACAGGGGTGGTAAGCCGACGGGGGGCGCATCGATGGATGCGCCCCCCGTCGCTCATCGGGCTCGGCCGATCAGCCGCGGATCACGCTACGCCCCGTCTTCAGTTGCTGCGCGAACCAGGCGTGTGTCACCGAGATCATCGCGAACGGGACGAAGCTCGCGGCGGCCAGCGCGAGGTGAAGGACCCCGTCGATCCCACCCGTAGAGACCGGGCGCGTGACGAAGACGAATGCGAGCCAAGCGACGATCGTCCCGCCGGCGACTCCCTGCGCCCCGAGGGCGGCCCACTTGTCGAAGTTCATAGGGTATCAATGTGACAGGGCGCCCGGGAGTTCCTCCACCCCCCCGGCGGTCACCCGGTGTGAGATCAGGGGACGGGGCGCCGGTGCCGCCACTCCGATGGGAACCGCCCCATGCAGGATCTCGAGGGCCGCTGCCAACCGCCGGTCGTCGGCGGCATGGACGACGAGAAGCGGGTCCCCCGCCCCCACCCGCTGACCCGGGCGGACCCGCACCATCACCCCAACCGCCGGGTCGATCACGTCATCGGTATGCGACCGCCCGCCGCCGAGGGCGATGATCGCCGCCCCGATCGCGCGCGGTTCCACCCGCTGCACCACTCCGGCGGTCGGCGCCGCGATGGCGTGGGAGATTGGCGCGCGGGCCATGACCCCCCAGGGGTCCTCGGCGACGCGGGGATCCCCGCCCTGCGCGTCGACGATCTCCCCGAAGCGCGCGAGCGCACGCCCGTCATCGAGCGCCTCGGTCGCCATCGTGCGAGCCGCCATACGGTCTTTTGCCGCACCCCCGAGCACGAGCATCTCGGTCGCCAGGGCGAGGGTGACCTCACGCACCTCGGCGGGGCCACCGCCACGAAGGACCGCCACCGATTCCGCGACCTCGAGGGCATTACCGCAGGCCTCGCCAAGCGGTGCATCCATGTCCGTCAGGAGCGCGACGGTGCGGCAGCCGCGCCGCTCCCCGATATCGACCATGGTGCGCGCGAGGGCGAGGGCGTCCGCCTGTGCGGGAAGGAAGGCCCCTGCCCCGGTCTTCACGTCGAGTACCAACCCGTTCAGATCCTCAGCCAATTTCTTGCTCATGATGCTCGCGGCGATGAGTGGGATCGACTCGACCGTCGCCGTCGCACCGCGGAGCGCATAGAGCTTGCGATCGGCGGGGGCGATCTCCGCCGTCTGGCCGAGCATCGCGCAGTGATGTCGCGCCAACAACGCCTCCGCCTCCTGGATCGAGATCCCGGTGCGGAAGCCGGGAATCGCCTCGAGCTTGTCGAGGGTGCCTCCGGTGTGTCCGAGGGAGCGTCCCGACATCATCGGCACGGCGACCCCGCAGGCCGCCACGAGGGGCGCGAGGATGAGCGAGACCTTATCCCCGAGTCCACCGGTGGAGTGCTTGTCGACGCGGGCCATCTGGAGATGTCCCAGCGAGAAGCGCGCCCCACTCTCGAGCATCGCGGTGGTGAGCCCCTCGATCTCCGCGGGATCGAGACCCCGCAACACGATCGCCATCGCCATCGCCGCCATCTGATAGTCCGGGATCTCGCCGGTGGCGTAGGCCCGCATCATCGGGCGCCAAGCCTCGTCGGGGATCCGGCCGCCATCTCGCTTGCGCGCGATCAGTTCGAGGAATCGCATTGGACCCGAGGGGGGAGGCGAAGTAGGTTCCGACGGTGACGCGCGATGCCCGCGCACGATCGACAGGAGAACGACACGATGAGGCGGGGACGACTGGTGACGCTCATGATGCTCCTCGCGAGCCTCTCGCTGCCTGCACAAGAAGGTAGGAGTGCGACCACCCTGTGGAAAGCGGCGATCGCCGCCGTGGACTCGGGGCAGTACGCGGCGCCTGATCGACAGGCGCGCCTGTATGCCGATGCGGCGCGGTGGGCCGATTCCGCCGCGCGGGTGGCGCCCCGCGACCCCGATGCGCGCGTGGTGAAGGCGATCGCGGCGGGCCGGAAGGCGCTCTCCCTCGGCCCTCGAGACCGCGTGCAATACGCTGTCCTCGTGCGGAACGAGGTCCTTGCCGCACTCGCCATCGACCCAGACCACGCCGGTGCGCATCATGTGCTCGGGATGTGGCATGCGGAGATCCTGCGCCTCAACCCGGTGGCGCGCTTCGCGGCCAAGACGCTCTTGGGCGCCTCGGTCTTCGGCGAAGCGGATTGGGAGAAGGCCCAGCGCGCGCTGGAGCGCGCCGTGGCGCTCGAGCCCGACCGCATCACGCATCGGCTCGACCTCGCCGGAGTCCTCGCCGACCGCGGCAATGTCGCCGGCGCCCGGACGCAGTATGAATGGATCGCCCGCGCGACCGCGCGCGAATACAACGACAAGACGTATCAGCGGCTCGCCGCCGAGCGACTCCGCGCGCTGTGACCGCAGCCGAGACCCCAGCGGCCCGCGCCATCACGCTCCGCCGCCGCCTCGAGGCGGCGGCGCATGCGTACTATGTGCTCGATCGCCCCTCGCTCAGCGATGCCGAATACGACCGCCTCTTCCGCGAACTCCAAGCGCTCGAACGCGAGCATCCTGAGCTGACCGATGCCGATTCCCCCACGCAGCGCGTGGGCGCCACCGTCACCGAGAGTCATCTCGCGAAGCACACGCATCTGGTCCCGATGGGGTCGCTCGACAACGCCTTCGATGTAGTGGAACTCGCCGAGTGGGAGGGACGACTTCGGAAGCTGACCGGCGATGCGGTCGACGTCGCCGGCTACTGCTGCGAGCTCAAGATCGATGGCGCGGCGATCTCGTTGACCTATCGGGACGGCGTGCTCGTGACGGCCGCGACGCGCGGGAACGGGAGTGTGGGCGAGGATGTCACCGCCAACGTGCGCACCATCCCCGACATCCCGAGACATCTCGCCGGCGACGGGTGGCCCTCGCTGATCGAACTCCGCGGCGAGGTCTACATGACCTTCGAGGGGTTCGAG
>CAXRBM010000165.1:0-5763 GCA_964228675.1 Gemmatimonadaceae bacterium | reverse complement strand
CGCCGAGGGGGCAGAGCTCCGATTCACCGAGGATGGCGTGGCGGAGATCGCGCGGATCGCCGCGCATCTCAACAGCCGGATGGAGAACATCGGCGCACGGCGGCTGCACACCGTGATGACGACGTTGTTGGAAGCGGTGCTCTACGAATTGCCCGAGCGCGGGACCGGCACCGAGACGATCGATGGGGCCACGGTGCGGACGCGCCTCGCCGCCATCGTCGAGGACGAGGACCTCAGGAAATACATCCTATGACCACTGACGGACGCGACTTCCTCGCGATCACGGATTTTTCGACTACCGAGCTGCGCGGGCTCTTCGCGCTCGCCGACCGGATGCGGCGTGGCGAGTACCGCAAGCGCCCGCTCGAGGGAAAGGCCTTCGCGATGCTCTTCATGAAGAGCTCGACGCGGACCCGCGTCTCCTTCGAGGTGGGGGCGTGGCAGCTCGGGGCGCACCCGCTCTTCCTCACGCCGCGCGATGTGCAGCTCGGGCGGGGCGAGGCGGTGGCCGATACGGCGCGGGTGCTCGATCGCATGGTGGACGGGATGATGATCCGGACCTTCGCCCATGCGGATGTCCAGGAGTATGCGCGCCATTCGCGTATCCCGGTGATCAATGGGCTCACCGACCTGCAGCATCCCTGTCAGATCCTCGCTGACCTCCTCACGGTGCAGCAGCATCTCGGGAACTTCGATGGCAAGCGGATCGCCTGGATCGGCGATGGGAACAACATGGCGAACAGCTGGTGCGACGCGGCGCTCCGCTTGGGCTTCGAGCTCCGGCTCGCTTGCCCGCCGGGGTACGACCCCGATCCGGCGATCCTCGCCCACGCCCAGGCGAGCGGCCATGTCACGCTCCTCCGTGACCCCCGAGAGGCGGTCGAGGGGGCCGATGTGGTCACCACCGATGTCTGGGCCTCGATGGGGCAGGAGGAGGAACAGGCGGTACGGGCCGCTGCGTTCGCCTCGTATCAGGTCGATGCGGCCCTGATGGCCCGTGCCGCGAACTCAGCGATCTTCCTCCACTGCCTCCCGGCGCACCGCGGCGAGGAGGTGTCGGCGGAGGTGATCGATGGGCCGCAGAGCCGGGTCTGGGACGAGGCGGAGAACCGGCTCCACGTCCAAAAGGCGATCATGGCCGTCCTCATGGGCGGCGAACCTCTGGAGTGAGACGATGGCGGCACCACTGATCGGGAAGAAGGCCCCAGCCTTCACGGTCCAGGACGATGCGGGAGAGACCGTGACCCTTGCCTCCCTGAAGGGAGAGTGGGTCGTGCTCTTCTTCTATCCGAAGGACATGACGTCGGGGTGTACGGTGGAGGCATGCGAGTTCCGCGACGCGCTCCCGAAGTTCAAGAAGCTCGACGCCAGGGTCTTTGGCGTCTCCCCCGACTCGGTGAAGTCCCACCAGAAGTTCAAGGCGAAGGAGGGGCTCACCTATCCCCTCCTCTCTGACCCCGAGCACACGATGCTCGAGGCCTATGGCGTCTGGGTCGCGAAGTCGATGTACGGTCGCAAGTACATGGGGGTCGAGCGCACGACCGTCATCATCGACCCCGCGGGGAAGGTCGCCCAGGTCTTCACCAAGGTGACGCCCGCGGGGCATGCGGACGAGGTCACCGCATGGCTTCGCGCACACGCGGGGTGAAGGCGTCGAGCTCCTTTCGGAGCTGGATGAGCCGCGCCCGCGCATCAGTGCCGACCGCCTGATCGCCGCGCGTCATCGCGCTGTAGAGATAGGTGATCTGGTCGGCGAGTCCTGGACGGCCGTAGCGCCACGGCTGCCCGTCGAGCTCCACCTGCAGCGCCTCGAGCCGCTGCTTCTGTTCACCTGACGCCTTCCCGAGTGCCGCATCGAGATCGGCCCGGAGCTGGTTGACCTCACTGACGAGATCCCGCACCGCGAGGTTGTGCGCGAGAAGCGCCTGCAGCACCGGGACCGTCACGCCGTCGGCCTCGACCCGCGGATCGCTCGTGATGATCAGCGGACGCGTCGCGGTCCACGCGCCGGCGGTGATCCGCACCTGATAATTCCCTGGCACGATCGTGGGGCCGTTCCGTCCGCTGCGCTGCGCGTTAGCCTCCCACGGACCGGCGAGGGTGAGATCCCAGACGAAGCGATTGTGTCCCGCCACCGCCGGGAGCCGCGGCGTCCCGATCCGCTCCCACATTGGGCCACGCATCGAGGGCTCGGCCGGTAGCACCAACCGCTCGCCAGCGGCTCGGCTCGAGAAGCGCCGCACCACTCCACCCGTCGCGTCAAGGATGTCGAGCGTCACTTCCGTGGTCGGGTCGCGCGGGAACCAGTAGTCGATCGTCGCGCCGGCCTGGGGATACTGCGGATCGGAGTCGCTGACGCGCGCGCTCTCGAGCCCGCCGAACCCCGTGCGGTAGCGCCGGCGAACCGCCGTCACCGGGGCGAAGAGATGTCCCTGCGCTGCTGCGGCGATCTGCCCCGCCTCATGGAGCGGGGTGATGTTGTGCAGGATCCAGAAACCGCGTCCCTGCGTGGAGATCACGAGGTCCTTCTGGTGGACCTTCATGTCGGTGATCGGGGTCGCGGGAAGGTTCAGCTGCAACGACTGCCAGCTCTTCCCGTCGTTGAACGAGACATACGCCCCGAACTCGGTGCCGGCGTAGAGCTGCCCCGGACGATCGGGATCCTCACGCACGACGCGCACCGGTTCGTCCGCTGGGATCCCGTTGGTGCCGGTGGTCAACAGCGTCCACGTCTTCCCGTAGTCGTCGGTCTTGTAGATGAACGGGCGGTGGTCGCCCAACAGATAGCGGAGCACGGCGTAGTACGCCGATCCCTTCCGGTGCGGCGAGGGCTCGATGTTCTGGACGCGCCCGCCGAGTTCGAGCCCGGGCGGCGTGATCCGCTGCCAGGTAGCGCCGTTGTCACGCGTAATCGCGAAGGGGCCATCGTTCGCACCGGTCCAGATCACCCCGCGCTCCAGCGGGGACTCGCGGATCGCATAGAGCGTGGAGAAGAACTCCTCGCCGGTGTTGTCGACGGTGATCGGCTCACCGGGATAGATCCCCTGCTTTTCCGCAGGGTTCCAGGTGAGATCGGGGGAGATCGTCTCCCACGTCACACCCTCGTCGCGCGTGCGATGCACATGCTGCGAGCCGTAGTAGAGCACGCTCGGATCGTGCGGCGAGACCTCCATCGGTGAGACGCGCTGGAAGCGGTAGATGAGATCCTTCCCGGCATTCCCGTAGAGCGACTGCGCTCCCACCCAGTAGTGCTTCTCCTGGCCTGTTTTGAGCGACATGCGCGAGAACTGCCCCTTGCAGGAGCCGTAGACGGTATCAGGGTTGATCGGGTGCGGCATGATCGGCCCCGTCTCGCACCCCGGGCCCGAGCGCCACCCCTGGATCGGGTCGTCGAACCCCGTGCTCCCGACGGGCAGCGAGGGGAGGATCAACGTCGAATTGTCCTGCTGCGCCCCGTAGAGCCGATACGGGAACTGGTTGTCGACGTAGACCTGGTAGATCTCCGATGTCGGCTGGTTGTACTGCGTGCTCCAGGTCTTTCCACCGTTGAGCGAGACGTTCACTCCACCGCCGTGGGCCTGGATCATGATGCGGCCATCGCGCGGATTGATCCAATGATCGTGGTTGTCGCCGTGCGGGGTTCGCATCGGGTTCCACGTCTTCCCGCCATCGGTGCTCTTGAAGTACCCCTCGGCCCCCGCATAGACCACATCGGCGTTGGTGGGATCGGCGGCGATGGTCGTGTAGTAGAAGGGGCGGGTGATCAGCTGATCATTGGTCGAGACCTGCGTGAACGACTCCCCGGCGTCATCGGAGCGATAGAGTCCGTTCCCCGGTTTGGCTTCCATCAGGACGTAGACGCGGTTCGGTGCGGCACGACTCACCGCGATGTTGCTCTTCCCGATCAGGCTGTCAGGGAGTCCCTTCGCGAGACGACGCCACGTGCTCCCACCATCGGTGCTCTTGTAGATCCCACCCTCGCGTGCGCCTGAGATGATCGTCCACGGCTTGCGCTCGGCGCGCCACATCGAGGCATAGAGGATGCTCGGGTCGGTGGGATGGAACTCCACATCCACCGCGCCGGTCGAATCGCTCACGTAGAGCACACGGCTCCAGCTCTTGCCCCCGTCGACGGTGCGATAGACGCCGCGCGCGTTGGTCGGGCGGAAGGGATCGCCGATCGCGGCGACGAAGGCGATCTCGGGATTGGTCGGGTGGATCTGGAGCGCGCCGATGTTCCCCACCTCACGGAGCCCGACGGTGCGCCAGGTGTTCCCGGCGTCGGTCGATTTCCAGACCCCACGGCCGATCGAGACATTCGAGCGGTAGCCGTCGGAGCCACTCCCCACGTAGACGATGGTCGGATCGCTGTTGGCGACGTCGATCGCGCCGATCGAGCCGACGTCGATTTCACCGTCGGTGACATTCACCCACAGGGCCCCGGCATCGGTCGTCTTCCAGACGCCGCCGCCGGTCGAGCCGAAGTAGAAGGTGTGCGGCTCCTGATCGACACCGGTCACCGTGGTGACACGGCCACCGCGCGCGGGGCCGACCCACCGCCACCGCAGGTTCGCGAAGTGCGTGACGGGGATCGGCGCGGGGATCGCTGGCACGGCGGCCGCCTTCGCCGCGGTCGTGCGCGGCGTCGCCTGCGCCTTGGCCGGTGCCCTCGCCGGCGCCTTGGCCGGGGTCGGGGCCGGGCGTTGCTGTGCCGCGAGTGTCGTCGTGAGGGCGACGGCGACGAGGGGGAGGGAGCGGACGAGGGACCGGAGGCGCATGGGACGGTCGTGGTGTTAGGGACGCGGAGCGGCGTACTGCATCTTCTCAAGGAGTATACCCGCGCGGGCCGAGGCGACGGCACCACGAGGGGACCAGCGGCGAGGGCTGGGGAGGATCGCGGCGAGGCGGGCGGCCTGTTCGCGGGTGAGCTTGGCGGCCGGCACACCGAAGTGCTTCTGTGCCGCCATCTCCGCCCCGAAGATCCCATCGCCCCACTCCGCCAGATTCAGATAGAGATCGAGGATCCGATCCTTCGGGAGGCAGAGCTCGAGCACGAGCGTGAGATACGCCTCGACCCCCTTCCGCACGAAGGAGCGCCCCTCCCAGAGGAAGAGGTTCTTCGCGACCTGTTGCGTGATCGTCGAGGCGCCACGCAAGCGTCCCCCACGCTTCGCGCGCGCGATCGCCTTCTCGATCTCCTCGAGGTCGAACCCCCAGTGGAGATAGAAGCGATCATCCTCGGCGGCGAGCACCGCCCGCCGGAGGTTCGCGGAGATCGCCGCGCGCGAGACCACATCGCGGCGCGGGTAGATCGGACGCTTGCCGTCGATCGCGCGCTGGACGCTCCGCTGCATGATCACCGCGGTCGTGAGTGGCTGCACCAGATTGAGCGGGAGGATCGCGACGAAGGGGCCGAGGAGGAGGATGGCGGCGATCCAGGCGATGATGCGCCGGATGCGGCGCCACGGGATGCGTGTCATCAGGATCGCAGCGAATGAACCGAGGCGTACATCCTACGGCCGGTGCCACAGCCAGGTCGCCGGGACCTCCTGCCAGGCGCCACCGGTGGTGCGCACCTTGAGCCAGAGATCGGCGCCGCCCCCTGCTTGGAAGAAGCGCACCGTGATCGGGTGCGACCCGGCACGGAGTGCGATCATCCCGGTTCGTTCTTGCGTACCGTGGAGCCCATCGTTGTCGACGACGAGCTGCTCCCCGATGGCCAGCGTGCTCCCATCATCGGAGGCCAGCGTGAACTCGTACATC
>CAXRBM010000164.1:0-3035 GCA_964228675.1 Gemmatimonadaceae bacterium | reverse complement strand
CGATGGGAGCAACCAGCGCAACCTGAGCCGCGTGCTCGACCGGCTCGTGAGTGACCTGCGATGGTCACCGGACAACAGCGGGATCTTCGCGAGCTACACGAATCATGGGACGACCAACGTCCGGTTCTTCCCGCTCACGGGGGCCTCGCGAGAGGTCACCACGGGGCAGCATCTCCTCGGGCTCTCCTCCATGGCGGGGGGGCGCGACGGCTTCGGCGTCGGGGTACGGTCGGCGCCCGATGCCCCCTCGGATGTGGTGCGCTTCTCGCTGCGCGGCGGGATGCCGGTGCAGCAGCTCACACGCGTGAACGACGATCTCCTCGCGGGCCGGACGCTCGGCGCGCAGGAGGAGCTCTGGTTCACCTCGAAGGATGGGACCAAGGTGCAGGGGTGGATGGTCAGGCCGCCGTTCTACGATCCCGCCAAGCGCTATCCGCTGATCCTCGAGATCCATGGCGGCCCCTTCGCCGACTACTACGCGCGCTTCAACTTCGATTATCAGGCGTGGGCGGCGCTGGGCTACGTGGTGCTCTACACGAATCCGCGCGGGTCGACGAGCTACGGGGAGGCCTTCGCGCGAGGGATCAACTTCCGCTACCCCGGTGTCGATCATGAGGACCTGATGGCAGGGGTCGATGCCGCGATCAAGACCGCGTCGATCGACACCGATCGCCTCTATGTGGGTGGCTGCTCGGGTGGTGGTGTGCTCTCCAGCTGGGCGATCGGGCACACCGATCGCTTCGCTGCCGCCGCGGTCCGCTGCCCGGTGATCAACTGGATGAGCATGTTCGGACAGACCGACATCCCCTTCTTCACGATGAGCTTCTTCAAGCAACCCTTCTGGGAGGATCCGTCGCGGTGGCTCGAGCAGTCATCGATGATGCATGTGGGAAAGGTCACGACGCCGACCCTGCTCATGACGGGAGAGGCCGATCTCCGTACGCCGATCGCGCAGACGGAGGAGTACTACGCCGCCCTCAAGTACCGTGGCGTGCCGGCGAAGATGCTCCGCTTCCCAGGGCAGTTCCACGGGACGGGGACGCGGCCATCGAACGCGATGCGGACGATCCTCTACATGCACGACTGGTACGACCAGTGGGCGCGCGTGGGAGGGAAGGCGCAGTCGCGCCGGACCAAGTGACGCGCGCGCCGTGAGGCGAGGGGCGACCTAGACGGTCAGGTGGTCGACGGGGCGGGGGAGGCGCTGGAAGACCTCACCCCACGCCGCGATCAGGGCCTCGCGCACCGCGCGAGGCAGGGCGGGGGGGATCGCATCGGCGGTTCCCCCCGCGTTGCGCGCGATCTCCGCCGCCACCGAGGTCATCTCCACATCGGCGATCCCGCAGGGGACCATCAGATCGAAGTACGAGAGGTCGGTGGTCACGTTGAGCGCGAATCCATGCCAGGTGACCCACTGCCGCGCATGGACACCGATGCTCGCGAGCTTCCGCCCGTTGGTCCAGATCCCCGTCTTCCCTGCGATGCGCTCGGCGACGATCCCAAAGGGCGCGACCGCGCGGATCAGCACCTCCTCCACCTGCCGCAGATACCAGTGCAGGTCCTGTTTGTGCTCGGTGAGATCGACGATCGGGTAGCCGACCAGCTGGCCCGGCCCATGGAAGGTGACGTCGCCGCCACGCTCGACCTCGAAGAGCTCTACCCCGCGTGCGGCGAGGCCCTCCGGCGACACGAGGAGATGCGCCTCCTTCGTCGACCGCCCGAGGGTGATCACCGGGGGGTGCTCCATGAGGAGGAGGACATCGTGCGGGATCGCCTTCGAGATCCGCTGCGCCGCCACCTCCCGCTGGAACGACAAGGCCTCCGCATAGCTGCGGAGGCCGAGGTCGTGCACCAGGAAGTCGGTCACTGCCGTTGATGCCGCGCGCTTACGCGTGCAGCATCTTCCCCATCGAGTCGAGCACCGCTTCAGCGATCGCCTCGCTCAGGGTCGGGTGCGCGTGGATGGCGAGGTCGATTTCCTCCACCGTGTACTCGTTCTCGCGGGCGACCGCGAACTCGTGGATCATCTCGGTGGCATGCGCCCCGATGATATGCGCGCCAAGGATCTCGCCATGCTTCTCGTCCCGGATGACCTTCACGAAGCCCTCGGTCTCGCCGCTGGTGCGGGCACGGCCGTTCGCCGAGAAGGGGAACTTCCCGATCGTGTACTTGAGCCCCTTCTCCTTGCACTGCCCCTCGGTGAGGCCGATGCTCGCGACCTCGGGGTGGCAGTAGGTGGCGTTGGGGATGTTCCCGTAGTTCACCGGGTGGTGCGCATGGCCGGCCAGGATGTCAGCGACCACATGCCCCTCGCGCGACCCCTTGTGCGCGAGCATCGGCGGGCCGGCCACATCGCCGATCGCGTAGATCCCCTTGACCGATGTCTCGAAGCGCTCGTTGATCTTGATGAAGCCGCGCTCGGTGGTCTGCACCCCGGCCTCCTTGAGGCCGATGTGCTCGATGTTCGGTGCGCGCCCGGCGGCGACGAGGACCTTGTCGAAGGTCAGCTCCTTCTTCTCACCGTTCACCTCGACGGGGATCGTCACGTTCGTCTTCCCCTTCTTGATGGTCCCGAGCTTGGCGCCGGTGATCACCTCGATCCCGCGCTTCTTGAACGACTTGCTGAGCTCCACCGAGCAATCCTCGTCCTCGACTGGGAGGATCCGCGGCATCACCTCGAGGAGCGTGACCTTGGAGCCGAAGGCGTTGAAGACGTCGGCGAACTCGCACCCGACGGCGCCCGCGCCGATCACCGCGAGGGTGGCGGGGGCCTTGTCGAGGGTGAGCGCCTCATCCGACGAGAGCACGAGGTACTTGTCGAGCTCGAGCCCGATCTGCGGGAGTCCCTTCACGCGCGAGCCGGTCGCGATCACCACGCCCTTGGTCGCGGTGTGCGTCTCGACGGTGCCGTCCGCGGCGGTGACCTTCACCGTCTTGTTCGCGCCGAGGACGCCGGTCCCTTTGAGCCAGGTGATCTTGTTCTTCTTGAAGAGGAACTCGACCCCCTTGGAGTTCTGGGCCGAGACCTGACGCGA
>CAXRBM010000163.1:0-5720 GCA_964228675.1 Gemmatimonadaceae bacterium | reverse complement strand
GACGGTGACCTTCACGGTGACCGGTGGGGGTGGCTCGGTGACCGGGGCGACTGCCCCGACCGATGTGAATGGGATCGCGACCGTCGGGTCGTGGACCATGGGGTCCGCGGTCGGCACGAATACGCTCGAGGCGAGCACGGTGGGGTTCCCGCCGGTCGTGTTCACGGTGGAGAGCATCCTCGATCCGGGTACTGCAGCGGGGGCGACCCCGATCGCGCTCGGGGACAGTCTCATCGGGAGCATCAGTGATACCGACTGCTCTTGGGTGCGACCGGTGGGGTCGGACTCCGAGAACGATCGCTTCGATCTCTACCTGCTGACGCTGACGGCGCAGACCTCCGTCATCATCGAGATGACCAAGGTGACCGGGATCGAAGATCCCTACCTCTTCCTGTACAACGCGGTGACGGGCGACTCGCTCAACGCGAACGATGATATCGTCTCCGGCGTGCAGCGGGATTCGCGCCTGACGAGCACACTCAATGCGGGTACCTATCTGATCCGAGCGACGACGTGGGGTCCGGGCGAGCGCGGGACGTACAACATCAAGGTGCGAGGGTGTGCCGTCGGTGTGCCGAAGACCGTGCGCGTGAAGGCGGGGAATGGGCAGGTCGTCGCGCCGGGGAGCCCGGTCACCACCGCGCCGCAGGTCGAGGTCGTGGATGAGTGCGGGAACGGCGTGGTCAATCGATCGGTCACCTTCGCTACGGTCGACGGGGTGGGTTCGGTCAGTGGTGCGACCGCGACGACGAATGCGAGTGGGCTCGCGAGTGTGGGGAGCTGGACCCTCGCGGCGGGCCCGAACGTCCTCTCGGCGACGGTCGCCGGGATGGCGGTGGGGGCAGGGAATCCCGCGATCTTCTCCGCGACGGGGAAGGCGAGCACGGCCGGGTTCGACATCGCGCTCCGTTTCGTGACGATGCCGACGGTCTCGCAGCTCAACACCTTCGCGCAGGCCGCGACGCGCTGGGAGACGATCATCACGGGGGATCTCCCGACGCAAGGGCTCAATCTGGCGGCCGGGACCTGCAACTCCCCCGATGCGCTGACCGATCCCGTCGATGACGTGGTTATCATCGTGCGACTCGAGTTGATCGATGGGCCGGGGGCAGTCCTTGGCTCCGCAGGTCCCTGTGCTGTGCGCACCGCGACCAACAGTGGGCTGACCTCCCTTGGCACCATGCGTTTCGATACGGCCGATCTCGCCAACCTCGAGAATGCTGGGAGCTTCGCGAACGTGATCCTGCATGAGATGGGGCACGTGCTGGGGATCGGCACGCTTTGGAATTCCAAGTCGCTCTTGCAGAATGCGTCCAGTACCTCGAACAAGCAGGACACCTTCTTCTCCGGCACCAACGCCGTCACCGCCTTCAACGCCGTCGGGGGGAACACCTACACCGGTGGGCAGAAGGTCCCGGTGGAGAATTGTGTGACTGGTGTGCCCACGAGCTGTGGGTCGGGGAATATCAACTCGCACTGGCGTGAGGCGGTGCTTCGGAACGAGCTGATGACCGGGTATCTGAATTCGGGGGACAATCCACTGAGCGTGCTGACCATTGCCTCCCTCAAGGACATCGGGTACGTGGTCGACGAGACCAAGGCCGATTTCTTCTTCGTCCAGACCAACCTGATGGCGGGCCTGCAGTTGGAGGACAAGGGCATCCATCTCCAGGACGACATTGAAAAGGGGCCAATCATCATCGTCGGTGCCGATGGGCGGCCGGTGGGCACACCCCCGTCGGGATCCACGAAGAAGCGTCGCGGTCGCTGATGAGACCCCTCGGCTCGTTACTCGGCCCGAGGGGGAGGGTCGCTGTTGGGGTTCCACCTCTGGGCTGGGGTCTGCCGTTTCGGCATATTTGATGAACGGTCCCTTCTGGGCCGCACCCTGACCTCTTCCGCGATGTCCGCCAGCTCCGTCCCGCTCAAGCGCACCCCCTTCTACGACCTCCACCTCGCGGCCGGCGCCAAGATCGTCCCCTTCGCCGGCTTCGAGATGCCGATCCAGTACCCCACCGGCATCACCGCCGAGCACCAGGCCGTCCGCACCACATGCGGCGTCTTCGATGTCAGCCATATGGGGGAATTCATCATCCGTGGTCCCCAGGCGATCGACTTCGTCACCTATGTCACCACCAACGACGTCGCTTCGCTCGGGATAGGCCAGGTCCATTACTCGGCGATCCTCACCGAGCAGGGCACCTTCGTCGACGACTGCCTCGTCTATCGCTACGCTGACCACCTGATGATGGTCGTGAACGGGTCCAACAAGGACAAGGACCTCGCGCACATCTCCCAGTATCTCTCGCGCTTCGACTGCACCCTCACCGATGTCTCCGATGACATCGGGCTCCTCGCGGTCCAGGGGCCCAAGGCCGAGTCGATCCTGAAGCAGCTCACGCCGGCCGACCTCGCCGCGATCAAGTACTACTGGTTCGTCAAGACCACGGTCGCAGGGATCCCGATGACCCTGTCGCGCACCGGATACACCGGCGAGGATGGCTTCGAGCTCTATCACGACACCCAGCACTCGGCTGCGCTCTGGAAGGCGCTGATGGGGACGGGAGCGATCACCCCGGCTGGACTCGGGTGTCGCGACTCGCTTCGCCTCGAGATGGGGATGGCACTCTACGGCAACGACATCGACGACACCATCACCCCGCTTGAGGCCGGGCTGGGCTGGCTCGTGAAGATGAAGAAAGGCGATTTCGTCGGGCGCGCCGCCCTCGAGGCGCAGAAGGCCGCCGGGATCCCACGCAAGCTCGTCGGCTTCACCTTCACCGAGAAGGCGATCCCGCGGCATGGCTATCCGGTCTTCGTGAACGGTGCGCCGAGTGGGGTCGTGATGTCGGGGATCATGAGCCCGAGCGTCGGCGTGGGGCTCGGCACCGCCTATGTGCCGACCGCGCATGCCCAGCCGGGGAACGCCCTCGAGGTGGAGATCCGTGGGAAGCGCGTCGTCGGCACCATCACCTCCTTCCCCTTCTGGACCAAGGGGACGGTGAAGCGGTAGCACCATGGGCGTCCTGATCACCCTCACTGACGTCGAACCCGCGGTTCGGCTCAACGCGCTCCTCGAGGCCGACGGCATCGAGACCACGATGGTCTCGCCGTTGGACGATCTCCCCAGTGAGATCCGCCGTGCGAAGCCCGATGTCATCGTCTTCACGGGCAATCTCCTCGATGCCCAGACGATGAGCCTCGTGCGCGACCAGCTCTGGGGCGGGGCGGCGGTGATCGGGCTGTCCGATGTCGGGGACGAGGGGCTCGAGCAGCGGCTCAAGTCGCTTGGCTTCAGTGACGTCCTCGTGAAGCCAGTGACACCCGAGGCGCTGCGCCTGAGCGTCGGTGAGCTTTTGGAGCGGCAGCGGGTCACGCGCGAGACGGGGCTCTTCGGTGAGAGCGAGGCGGTGCGGCAGGTGCTCGTGCAAGTCGCACAGATGGCGCCGGTCTCGAGCACTGTGCTGATCGAAGGGGAGAGCGGGACGGGGAAGGAGCTTGTCGCACGAGCGCTCGCGCGGCTCTCACCACGCCGGAACAAGCCCTTCATCGCGGTCAATGTCGGCGCGCTCCCAGAGACGTTGCTCGAGAGTGAGCTCTTCGGGCATGAAAAGGGGGCGTTCACCGGTGCGGCCGAGCGTCGGATCGGGCGCTTCGAGCTCGCGAGTGGGGGGACGTTGTTCCTCGACGAGATCGGAGAGATCCCATCGAGCACGCAGGTTAAGCTTTTGCGGGTCCTGGAGGAGCGGCAGGTCACGCGCGTCGGTGGGACGCAGGCGATCCCCGTGGATGTGCGCGTGATCGCCGCGACGAACCGTCCGCTTCGCGAGAGCGTCGAGCGCGGCGAGTTCCGTTCCGATCTCTTCTATCGGCTGAACGTCCTGCGAATCTATCTGCCCCCGCTTCGGGAGCGACGCGAGGACATCCCATTGCTTGTGCGCCGATTCGTGCAAGAGTTCGCGCAACAGCATGATCGGGCCTTCCATGGGATCTCCGCCGAGGCGATGCAGGCGCTCGTGCACTATGGGTGGCCGGGGAACATCCGCGAGTTGCGCAACCTGATCGAGAGCATGGTCGTGCTCGCGACCGGCCGGGAGATCGGGATCGCTGATATCCCGGCAGCGATCCGCGACGGTGGGGGCGATCGACTTCTGCCCGTGCCGATCGGGTCGATCCTCCGGGAGGAGGGCCGCGCTGAGGGTCGAGAGTTCGAATTCATCGTCCGGAGCTTGGTGGAGGTGAAGCTCCAGCTCGAGGAGTTGCGGCGGCGGGTCGATCAGGACCGCGAGATGATGGAGCAGCTGGCGTCCGGCGGGTCTGGCGGGGGCATGGCGGGGGGTCGACCGATCGGACTCGGGGCAGGTACGTTGCTGCAGGGTGGCGGGGTGGAGTGGCCAGGGGGTGGCGTCGAACCGCCGGGGACCGTCGCGCCGTCGAGCGGGGTGACCCTCGCGCCGGGGATGACGATGGCCGAGATCGAGAAGGCCGCCATCTTGGCTGCCCTCCGAGAGACGAGGGGGAATCGCCGTAAAGCTGCCGAGATCCTGCAGATCGGCGAGCGGACCATGTACCGAAAGCTCAAGGAGTATCAGGTCCCAGACCGCTTCGGCGAGTAGGGGAATCGGAAGGGATGTGACCTGGTGTGGGGGTGGTCGTCTGAATCCAGATAGTTCCCCCAGAGACTGCTCTGGGGGATCACCCCATCGATCGCGGTCGTGTGACTCAGCCCATCAGCGCCCAAGACAAGTCGCCTATCGCCGGTTCCGTCCTCCCGATCCAGGGGGCTGAGGACCTGATCTCGACGCTGCAGGATGTCATATCGGTTCGGGTCGTCGCGTCGCCGACTGGCGGAATCAATGCCATCCATGTGCTCGTGACGACGGGGACCCCCGCCAAACAGGTGGTCCGGAACATCGAGAGCGCCTTGATGGCGCAGTTGGGGCTGCAGGTCGACCACCGGAAGATCTCGGTTGCGATGACTGCGCGTCGTCCTGACGCGGAGCGTGCGCCTCACCGTGCTGGACCAAGCCCGACCGTGATGGCTCCGGGCGCCGGTCCCCAGCGTCCGATCTATTTCGAGGATGTCGAGGTGCGCGGATCGCGTGTGCGTGGGATCACCTGCCGCGTGACCTTGAGCAGCGGGGATCACCAGCACGCTGGTGAGGCCGAGGAGGGTGTGCAAAACGAACGTAGCCGCGTCGATGTCGCGGCGCGCGCCACCATCGCTGCCCTCGGCGCCATGACCGATGTCGCGGGAACCCTCTCGCTTGAGGGGGTGCGAGTGATCAGCGCTTTCGATCGCGAGTTCATCTTCGCGGCAATCACAGTGCGGCACGGTCGAGAGCAGATGCTGCTCTCGGGTACCTGTGAGGTGCGGGACAGCATCGAGACCGCCGCCGTGCTGGCGGTTCTCGATGCGACCAATCGATGGATTCTCCCGGCGCTTGCGGTGTCGAGTGTAGCGCGCAGGTCAATTGCAGGTCGGTGACCGAATGGCCACCAACTTGTGGGATATCACCGTGAACCGATGAGGAGCCAGAGTACCCCCCGTTCTCTCTGAGCGGAGTGAACATGTAGAGCGTCACAGATTGACGCGCGAGCGGAGCCGATCTTTGTTGGACATCCTAGCGATTGCTAGGGGATCCCACCGAAGGGAGGTGAGTCTCGATGTCGATCATTTCGTCGCTGCTAAGCGCGCTTTGCGCGTTTGTGCTGGGTGA
>CAXRBM010000162.1:0-5624 GCA_964228675.1 Gemmatimonadaceae bacterium | reverse complement strand
CCAGCACTCGATCGCGAACCGCTCACCGAAGAGTTCGTGCAACGTACCGGCTGCGTCGTGTGCCGCATGCACCGCCCCCTCCCCTGCAGCGCCCTCGCTCGCAGCGAGGAGCTGAGGGATCCACCCGCGCGCGCATCCGCTCAACGCGAACAGTCCTGTGGTGTGCTGCGCGAGTTGCTCGAGCGTCACGCGCGGTTCGCCACGCGGATGATCGAGCCGGGCGCGGGTGATCAGCGTGCAGAGGTTCCCCCATCCCTCGCGACTCTCCACCAAGCAGACGAGATGCGTGCGGAGCCGCGGGATCTGATCCTCCCCCACGACGCGCCCAGGGAGAGCATAACGCACCGCTGATGCGAACCCCGCCGGGAGCGGCACATCGACGGTGAGCTCGGCGCCGAGGATCCCCGGAAGGCCGGCCTCACGCGTGGCGGTCGCGAAGCGTACCGCGCCACCGACATCATCGTGATCGGTGAGGGCGAGCGCCGCGAGCCCGAGGTCGCGTGCGCGGGCGACGAGCGCCTCGGGATCGCTCGCGCCATCGAGGAGCGAGAAGGTCGAGTGCGCATGCAACTCGGCGTACGGCACCGTCGCGGACGGTGCGGCGGTTGGGCGCGACAGGGGTCAGTCCTCCCACCCCTGCACGCGCCAGCCACTCGCCTCGCGATAGATCACGAGTGACTCGCCGGCGGTCGCACTCACGCACCGCCAGTACTCGCGCGCGAAGGGACGTGATTGCCACCACGCACCCGAGAGGCGCACTGGGCCCTGCACCTGCGTGAGCGCGTGTCGGGTGCCGCGCCACCGGAGTTCACAGGGCGTGCCATGCGCATCGGTGCTGACCTGGATCGCTTCAGGGGATCCGAGCAGACGGAGCGCGCGACCATCTGGTATCGCCGTCATGGCCGGCCCGCCGAGCGTGTCAATCGGCGGGGGAGCGCTGAAGGTCTCGATCACATCCCATGCGCCGGCGCGCTCGGGCGCGTATGAGTCACGGCGCACGGGGCGCACGACGGCGTCGGGACCGAGGGTGGTGCGGAGACGGGCGAGTGCGGCATCGGCGGCGGCCGCATCACGCCAGGCCGGCGTGAGGAGATCCCCCTGCTCGGCGGTCGCCGTCACCGCCTGTGCGATGCTCACCTCGACCTGCTCGATGGGGGCGTCGAGGGTCCAGGTATCGAGCAGCGCACGACACCGTTCGAAGAGCGGGCCCACGCGCGCCATCGGGGTGGCGGGACGCACCTCGCGGGTCACGCGACGTGGGCGGTCGCCGGCGATGGTGAGGGTGATCGCGATCGCGGCGGCGGCGCGTCCATCGGCGGCGAGGGCACGGACGAGGCGATCGAGCGCGGCGCGCACGACGAAGAGGATCGGCTCCATCGTGGTGACCGCGGCGGGGAGCTCATGTGTGACGCGGCGTGGGTCGTCGAGGGTCGCGAGGGTCGCGCGACGGGGATCGTCGGCGCGTGTGAGGCGCCAGAGGGCGAGCCCCTCTGCGCCCCATCGCCGTTCGACGTCGAGCGGGTCGAGCGCCGCGACCTCACCCGCGGTGCGGAGGCCGAGTGCGTGCAACGTCTCGCGCAGCTCGTCATCCATCGGGAGTAAGGCGAGGGGGACGCGCATCAGGTAGACCGCGTCCTCACCCGGCGCGATGTGCACCGGTTCACGTTGGGCGCGCGTGCTCCAGGTGGCGGTCTGCGCCGCGATGCAGGTATCGGCGACGGCGACGCGCGCGGCGGGGTGCCAGGCGCGCGCGAGTCGGAGCAGCAGCGTGGCGAGTTGGCGCTCGCCACCGATCCCATCGAACCCCTGCGCGCCGATCCACCAGCTCCCCGGCGCCTCACGAAGCGGGGTGACCTGCGGACTCGCGCTCAGGAAGGCCGCACTCGCACGCGCGATCTCGCGCGTGAGCGTCAGCTCATCCGAGGGCCACGTGATGAGCGTCGCGCAGAGCGCGCGTGCCTGTGGCAGGGTCATCCCGGTGCGGATCCCCAGCCGTGCCGCCTGTGCCGTGACCGTGCGGATCGTCGGGCCGCGCACGAGCACGATCGGCTGCGTGTCCCAGTGGGCCGGCGTGGGCGCCGCGTCGGCCTCGTCGCGCGGTGCGGCGAGCCACGCCGCGGCGATCGGGAATCTCGGGATGCGCACACAGGCGACGCGCGAGGGCGAGGTCATGACCGATCTCCAACACCACAGGATGAGAGTGAACGCCCCCCTTCTCGACCATCGCGACCGAGCGCCCTGCGCTCCCGCGTCGGGCGAGGCGGAGTCGGAGCGCCGCGCCGCCATCGGTGGCGCGTGTGCCTTCGCCCAAGAGCAAGAGCGCGGCATCGGACTCGCGGGCGAGCTGAGCCAAGCGGACCGCGATGGGGCGGGGGAGGACCGGTCCGCCGTCGAGCACCACGAGGGTGAAGGCCCCCGAGCGCAGGAGGAGGTCGGCGCACCAGGGGGCACGCGCGGGATCGGGCGGACGCACGACCCAGATCGCATCGAGGGTCCCCGCCCAGTCGCGCGGATCCAGGGTGCGGGTCGCGTCGATCCACGCCACGCCGAACCCCGCGCGCAGCGTCGCCCGCACCAAGCCGCGCGCGAGGGTCGTCTTCCCGAGTCCCGCCGGCGCGAGCCACTCGCTGATCCGTCCCCGCGGGACCCCTCCGCCGGGGAGCGCCGCATCGAGCGCGGCCATCCCGGTGGGGAGCCCGGGGCTCGCGCTCGGGGCACCGGCGACGACCGAGGCGATCTGCAGACGAAGGGCAGCGAGTGACATACCGAATAGAACCCGAAGAAAGGAGGGATAATTACCGAATAAAAACCGAAAATAGCAAGGGGGGGGTCGGACGATTCGTGGGCCGGGTCCCGACGGCCCGAGCGCTATCTTGTTGCCATGCCTAGCCGAGGCCCCCTCCCATGAAATGGTCCTGGTCGATCGGGCGGATCGCCGGGATCACCGTGCGAATCCACGCGACCTTTCCCCTCCTCCTCCTCTGGGTCGCGTTGCGGCCGGGGGGCGGGACCGCGGCGGCGATCGCCGGGGTGGTCGCGATCCTCGTCGTCTTCACCATCGTCCTGCTCCACGAGTTCGGCCATGCGCTGATGGCGCGCCGCTACGGGATCGGGACGCACGACATCACGCTGCTCCCCATCGGTGGCTTGGCGCGGCTCGAACGGATGCCACGCGAACCGCGGCAGGAGCTCGCGATCGCCGTCGCGGGGCCCGCGGTGAACGTCGTGCTCGCGCTCCTCTTCGGGGGGATCCTCTTCACCACGCAGGGGGTCCGCTCGCTTGAGGCGCTCGGGGTGCTCCTCCTCCCCTCGCAGGGGCTCACCCTCCCCGGGATCCTCGCGCAGCTCGTCGAGATCAATGTCGGGTTGATCCTCTTCAATCTCCTCCCCGCCTTCCCGATGGACGGCGGTCGCGTGCTCCGTGCCCTCCTCGCGCTCCGCTCCGGCGATCTCGCACGTGCCACCCGTCGCGCCGCACAGGTCGGACGTGTCTTCGCCGCGCTCTTCGCCTTCGTCGGCCTCTTCGTCTGGAACAATCCCTCGCTCGTCCTGATCGCCGTCTTCGTCTGGCTCGCCGGTGCAGGCGAAGCGGCCTCCGTCGAGACCGAGGCCGCGCTCGAGCGCACGACCGTCGCCTCGCTCATGATCACCGATCTCCGCACCGTCGCCCCCGAGGCGACGCTCGCCGAGGTCGCCGATCTGGTGATCGCGGGGTCGCAGCAGGACTTCCCCGTCGTCGCCGAGGGGCGCTACCTCGGGATGGTGGGACGCGCCGATCTCCTGCGCGGACTCACCGCACTCGGACCGCAGACCGCGGTGCAGGCGGTGATGCAGCAGGGCGGGCCCAGCGTCGCGCTCCACGAGCCCCCCGCCACCGTCCTCGCCCGACTCGGCGAGAGTCCCACCCGCGCCATCCCCGTGCTCGATGGCGACCGCGTGGTCGGGATCCTCACCGCCGAGAACCTCGCCGAGTTCATGATGCTCCGGCGCGCCCTCGCCTGATCACGAGATCCTCCTGATGCCACGACTCTTCCTGATGCTCGGTTCGCTCTCCGCCGCGATCGGTGTCGCCGCGGGTGCGTTCGGCGCGCATGCGTTGCGCGCACGCGTGGAGCCCCGCCTCCTCGAGGTCTGGGAGACGGGCGCTCGCTATCAGATGTATCACGCCCTCGCGATGCTGATGGTCGCGTGGCTCCTCGCGCGTGCGGGGCTCGATGCCACCGCCCCCCTCCCGCGCGCGCCGATGGTCGCCGGCTGGTGCTTCGTCGCCGGGACGCTCCTCTTCAGTGGCTCCCTCTACGCGATGACCCTGACCGGGGTGCGCGCCCTCGGCGCGATCACCCCGGTCGGTGGGGTCTGCTTCATCGCGGGATGGCTCGCCCTGGCGTCCACGGCGCTCCCTCCGCTTCCGCCTTCTGCTCCAACGCCGTGAGCTCGGTGGCGATGAAGGCCTGCACCGCGGCCTGGATCGCCGGGAAGCGCTCCTTCACGATCTCGAGCTGACGCCGCTGCGTCCCGGTCGGCTCGCCGAGCGACCCGAAGTTCGTCGCCGTGCCGAGCCGCCCGAGGAGTGAGGTCTCCGTCGGCTCGGCGAAGCGGCCCGCGGTGTTGTCTCCCTGCAACTGTTCGCGGATCCCGCGGAGCTTTGCCTGCGCCGCACGCACCTCGGCGTCCAGCGTGGTGGTGCGCGTGATCTGCTCCGCCGCGCGCTCGAGCGCATCGAGGCGCGCCGAGACCTCACCGAACTGCGCGTTCACCGCGAGCACCACGCGCTGCACCTGCTGCGCCTCGCGATGGTAGGCGAAGGCCCGCTCGCGCTGCGCGACGGTGAGGGTCGCGTTCGGGAGGAGTCGCACCTCGAACGGCGCGGGCGCGGTGAGCGCGGTGCGCACGCCGGCCACGCGCTTGAAGAGCTGGACGCGATAGGTGCCTGGCACCACATAGGGGCCGCTCCCGCCGCGCGCGCCACCCTCGGCGTTACCACCACCGCCGCCACCGAAGCCGAATCCGCCCCCGGTGCTACCACCGATCGGCGTCACCCCCGACCACCGGAGGTTCCAGGTCACGCGATTCGTCCCGGCGGCGTTGATCCCGTCGAAGCGTGAGACGATCGCCCCGCTCGGATCGCTGATCTCCACCTCGACACTCGGCGTCTCTTCCTCCTGCTCCGCCTTGAGCGCGGGCCAGCCGGGGAAGGGGACGTCGGCGCCACTCTTGTTGAGCGCCTGCTCGCGCGTCTGCCGCGCCTGCTTCTGCGTGCGATACGCCGCGCGCAGGTGATAGGTGAAGGTCGCGCCCACCGGCGGGTTCGACGCGTAGTAGTGCATCGCGCCCTGGAACCCGACCCCGCTCCCGCCGAGCGGCGACGACGGCTGGAACAGGAGCGCCGGTGCGGTGGGGAAGAGGGTCGCCTCGGCGCGGAGCGCCTCGGGGGTCATCGTGCGCAGCGCCGAGTAATCATCGAGGACGTAGAGGCCGCGACCGAAGGTGCCGAGGACGAGATCGTTCATCTCCGGATGGATCGCGATGTCGTAGACCGCGATCGTCGGGAGTCCGCCCTTGAGCGCCTGCCACCGCGCGCCATCATCGAACGAGACCCAGGCGCCGTACTCGGTGCCGGCGAA
>CAXRBM010000161.1:0-2151 GCA_964228675.1 Gemmatimonadaceae bacterium | reverse complement strand
CTCGATGAGCGTGCGCAGGTCGGCGACCTTGGCTGCGGGACGGGGCAGCTCGCCGAGGTGATGGCGCCGTTCGTCTCGCGCGTCATCGCGGTCGATGAATCGGCGGCGATGCTCAAGGCGGCGCGGGCGCGCCTGGCCGCGTTTGACCATGTGGAACTTCGCGCGGGTTCGCTCGAGACCCTTCCGATCGAGGATGGGGCGCTCGATCTCGCGGTGGTCTCCCTCGTGCTCCACTACGTGGCCGATCCGGCGGCGGTGCTCGCCGAGATCCGTCGCACGCTGCGTCCGACCGGGGGACGCCTCCTGCTCGTCGACATGCTCCCGCACGATCACGCCGAGTACCGGCAGACGATGGGGCATGTCTGGCTCGGTTTCGATCCCACGCAGCTCCGCGACTGGGCGCTACACGCTGGTTTCCGTTCCATCCGTCATCACGCCCTTCCCACCGCCCCATTGGCGAAGGGTCCCACCTTGTTCACCGCTGTCCTATCTACCTGATCCCTTTCACCTGTCACCTGAGACTCGCATGACTGCCATCGCTCCAGAGCTCCATCCGTTCGACGCCGTGAAGGCCACGGGCCGTCCCCCGTTCAAGGTCGCCGACCTCTCCCTCGCCGAGTGGGGGCGTCAGGAGATCCGTCTCGCCGAGTACGAGATGCCGGGCCTCATGGCCCTCCGTGCCGAGTTCAAGGGGAAGAAGCCCCTCGCTGGCGCGCGCATCATGGGCTCGCTCCACATGACGATCCAGACCGCGGTCCTCATCGAGACGCTGGCCGAGCTTGGCGCCGACGTGCGGTGGGTCTCGTGCAACATCTTCTCGACCCAGGACCATGCGGCGTCCGCTGTGGTCGTCGGCAAGGACGGCTCGGTCGCGCAGCCGCGCGGCATCCCGGTCTTCGCCTGGAAGGGCGAGACCCTCGAGGAGTACTGGTGGTGCACCGAGCAGGCGCTCATGTGGCCCGACGGTCAGGGCCCGAACCTCATCCTCGATGACGGCGGCGACGCCACGATGCTCGTGCACAAGGGCACGGAGTACGAGGCCGCGGGCAAGGTCCCGGCCTTCGATCCGAAGAACGAGCCCGAGGAGTGGGGCGTGATCTTGGAGCTCCTCCGCAAGACGCTCAAGGAGGACCCGAAGCGCTGGACCAACGTCGGTCGCGCCATCAAGGGTGTCTCCGAGGAGACCACCACCGGCGTGCACCGTCTCTATGAGATGACGCAGGCGGGGACTCTCCTCTTCCCGGCGATCAATGTCAATGATTCGGTCACCAAGGCGAAGTTCGACAACCTCTATGGCTGCCGTCACTCGCTGACCGATGGCATCCTCCGCGCGTCGGACGTGATGCTCGCGGGCAAGGTCGCGGTCGTCATGGGGTACGGCGTTGTGGGCAAGGGCTCGGCGCAGTCGCTCCGTGCGCTGGGAGCGCGCGTCGTCATCACCGAGATCGACCCGATCTGCGCGCTGCAGGCGGCGATGGAGGGGTATCAGGTCACGACGCTCGAGGAGGTCGTGAGCACCGCCGACGTCTTCATCACCGCGACCGGCAACGCCAACATCATCACCGTCGACCACATGGCGAAGATGAAGGACAAGGCGATCGTCGGGAACATCGGCCACTTCGACAACGAGATCGATATGGCCGGGCTCAAGGCGATCAAGGGGATCGTGCGGAACCAGATCAAGCCGCAGTTCGACGAGTGGGTCTTCCCGGACGGGCACTCGGTCCTCATCCTCGCCGAGGGGCGTCTCCTCAACCTCGGCTGCGCCACCGGCCACCCGAGCTTCGTGATGAGCTGCTCCTTCACCAACCAGGTCCTGGCGCAGATCGACCTGCACCTCGCGGCGCAGGGGAAGCCGACCCTCTCTGGGACCAAGTACGACACCAACAAGGTGAACGTGCTCCCGAAGAAGCTCGACGAGAAGGTGGCGCGCCTCCATCTCGGCAAGCTCGGGGTCAAGCTCACCACGCTCTCCGAGAAGCAGGCCTCGTACATCGGCGTGCCGGTGGACGGGCCGTACAAGCCGGATCACTACCGCTACTAGTCGCGCGGACGGGCGATGCCGACGGGCGTGGGACCGCGAGGGCCCACGCCCGGTGCGCGTTCCTGTCAGAGAGGGCCTCCGTCAGGGGGGACGACGCGGCGGCCTGT
>CAXRBM010000160.1:0-3930 GCA_964228675.1 Gemmatimonadaceae bacterium | reverse complement strand
CACCAAGGTGTAGTCGATGCCACGGAGCATCGCGGTGTCGCGGAAGTTGTAGAGGATCTCGAGGACGTCGGGGTCGATCCGCTGGACCTGCCGCCCGTCGACCTCGAGGCGGGCCCCCTCGGGGAGTTCCTCGAGCGCGCTCAGGAGGGCGCCCTTATTGAGGAAGTTCACATACGGGTGCAGCTCGAACCGCCGGCGCACCGCCCCCTTCGGACTCACCTCGGTGAAGGGCGGCGCCTTGAGCATGTCGCGGAGCAGGAAGAAGATCCCGACCGTCATCCCGACGCCGATCCCGACGAGGAGGTCGGTGACGAGCACGACGAGGATGGTGACGGCATAGGGGATGAACTGCGAGCGCCCCTGGGCCCAGAGGGCCTGTCCGATCCGGGGATGCGCGAGCTTCCACCCCGTATGCAGGAGGATGGCGGCCAACGCCGCGAGCGGGATCCGGTTCAGGATCTGCGGGATGGCGACGACGGCGCCCGCGAGCAGGATCGCATGCAGGATCGCCGACCACCGGGTCTTGGCCCCGGCCGAGACGTTCGCCGCGGAGCGCACGATGACGCCCGTGAGCGGGAGGCCGCCGATCAACCCCGAGAGGGTGTTCCCGACCCCCTGGGCCAAGAGCTCGCGATTCGGCGGTGCCTCGCGCTTATAGGGATCCATCTTATCCGTCGCCTCGAGCGACAGCAGGGTCTCCAGCGAGGCGACGATCCCCAGTGTGATCCCGATGCGCCAGACCATCGGATTGGAGATCGCCCCCCAGGCCGGCGTCGCGAACTGCTGCGCCCACTCGGCCCCGCTGGTCGGGATCGGGAGCGCCACGAGATGCGAGGCGTCGATCGTCCACCCGGGGGCGAGGGTCGGATAGAGCGCGTTCGCGACGACGCCGAGGATGACGACCGCCAATGGCGCCGGGAGGAGCTTCACCTTCGCCAGTGGGGTCTTCGGCCACCCGAAGAGCAGGACGAGCGCGATCGCCGAGATCAGCGCCGCGCCGGGTTGGATCGACGCGAAGGCATCGGCCACGGCGGAGAAGGTCGTCGTCTCCCCCTCGGCGAACGATTCGCCTCCCATCGCGGCGGCGTCATAGCCGATGGCGTGCGGGACCTGCTTCAAGATGAGGACGATCCCGATCGAGGAGAGCATCCCCTTGATCACCGACGAGGGGAAGTAGTAGCCGATGATGCCGGCGCGGACCGCCGCGAAGATCAGCTGGAGGACCCCGCCCAGCACGACGGCGACGAGGAAGGCGCGGTAATCCCCGAGCTGGGTGATGGCGGCGAGCACGATCGCCGTGAGCCCCGCCGCCGGCCCGCTGACCATCAGCGCGGAGCCGCTGATCGGCGCGACGATGAGTCCCCCGATGACCCCCGCGATGATCCCCGCGAAGAGGGGCGCACCGGAGGCGAGGGCGATGCCGAGGCAGAGGGGGAGGGCGACGAGGAAGACGACGATCGACGCCGGCGCGTCCGCCTTCCAATCGATCTGCTGCGAGTGGGTGGTCATGAGGAGGGGCGGGGGTGGAGCGACATCCCCATCCTAGTCTCGGGCACATGGGAAGTAAACCGCTCCCGATTGCCCTCGGCGGCCCTCCTCGCCAGCGGGGTCAGAGTGCAAAGGCGAGGCGCGGTTCCCGTCGCGGGGCCGCCAGCACCGGCCCCGAGAACCCCGCTCGCTTCACCGCGGCCGTGACCGCCTGCTCGGCGAGCGCCGGCGTATTGTTCACCGCGCTCAGATGGAGCAAGCCGATCGAGCGAAGCCCGGGATGGGTGACGGAGGCGGCGAGCGCGGCCCCCTGCGCATTGCTCAGATGCCCGCGCCCCCCGCGCACGCGGTCCTGCAACGATGGGGCATAGGGCCCGGTGCGTAGCATCTCCGCATCATGATTCGCCTCGAGGAGGAGCGCATCACACCGCGCGAAGCTCCCGTGCAGCTCATCCGGCACCGCCCCCAGATCATGCGCCACCCCCACGCGGGCGCCGGACGCCATCGCCGTCACCGTGTAGGCGAAGCAGCTCGCGGCGTCGTGCGGTACCGCGATCGCCTCGATGGTGAACCCGTCGATCGCCACCGGCACCCCCGGTGCGATCGATCGCCGCCAACGGCTCTCGATCGCCGGCAGGGCGAGGAGCGTCCCCGCGGACCCGTAGACGGGCCACCGGTACTTCTTCTGCGCCCGCTCCGCCCCCTGCGCATGATCGATATGCTCATGCGTCATGAGCAGCGCGCTGATCGACTCGGGCGCGATCCCGAGCGTCCGCAGGCGCCCCGCGATCGCCCGCGGGCCGAACCCGCAGTCGATCAGGATCCGATCTGCCCCGCTCTCGAGGACGATGGCATTCCCGGAGCTGCCGCTCCCAAGGGTCCACCCACGCATCGCGTGCGTCTGGTGATCGGCGGTCAGACGGACCAGCGCGCCGCGTGAGCCGCGGCCAGACAGTCCCGCATCTTCGCACTCAGCGCACGGTCCCGGCGCTGCATCATCCGCTCGGCGACGACGAGGAACTTCTCGAGCGCGAAGAGCGCCCACTGCGAGGCCTCGCCCCACGCGAAGGGGGCGACCACCTTCGGTGGCATCTGCGTGCCGAAGCAGTTGGCTCCCGCGCCGATCACCCCGCCCGTGGTGAGGCGGGTCCCGATCCCCGTCTTCACATGGTCGCCGATCAGGCTCCCGAGGAACTGCATCCCGGTGTCGCGCATCCCCGCCGGCGACCAACAGGTCACCGTGCCGTAGGAGTTCTTGAGGTTGCTCGTGATCGTGCCGGCGCCAAGGTTCGCCCAGCGGCCGATCACCGAGTGCCCGACGAAGCCGTCATGCCCCTTGTTGGCATGTCCGATGACGATCGAAACGCTGAGTTCGCCATGGACCTTGCTGCGTTCACCGATGCTGCAGCAGGCGACGCGTCCCCCAGCGACGATGGTGTCCGCGCCGATCACGCAGGGACCGACGAGGCGCGTGAAGGCCTGCACCGACGCGCCGCGCTGCACGACCACGGCGCCAGCGGTCGTATCGATGAGGACCATCGGCTCGATGGTCGCACTCGGGTCGACGTGCACCGGATGGGTGCCGATCACCGTGAGCCCCTCGGGGCGATGCGGTGCGGGTGGGAGCTCGGCCACCGCATCGGCGGCGAGCATCTCGGGGAGATGACGGATGAGATCCCACGCGGCCTCGAGCCACCACCCCTCGGCGCGCGCCATGACGCCGGTGCGCGTGCCAAGGGACTCGAGCGAGGCGGAGCCGTCGGCGAGCGCGGTCACTGGGGTGTCCGTGGCGAGCCGCACCGCGGCGATCCGCTTCCCGATCATCATCATCGTCGTGCCGCTGGCCACACGCGCCGCGAGCGACGGGGCGCAGCGGGCGTTCACCACGACGGTGCCCGCAGGGAGCACGCCGGTGGCGGCAGGTGGCGCCCCCGGCTCCTCGAACCGCGCGAGATGCGCCGCGCCGACGAAGCCGATCGCCTCGAGACCGAGCACCTGCACCCACCGCTCGCGGATGAGTCGGCTCCCGGCACGGAGCTCGCCAATCGGCCGCGTGAGCGCGAAGGGCTCGAGGGTGCGCGCGATGGCGTCGTCGTAGAGGACGAACCCGCTCACGTCAGCTCCTTCAGGTCGGTCGGTAGGGTGTCGACGAGGGACTTGAGGTCGTGCGCGAGGTCGACCGTCGTCACGAGCGTGACCCCATCACGGACGACGACCACGAGATCATGCACGCCGTAGAGCACCACCGCCCCCGCTTCGGTGTGCACCACGTTCTTCGTGGCGGCCTTGGTGATGACCCGACCGAAGGTCGCGTTGCCATCGGCATCATGCGGTCGGACCCGCTGGAGTGCCGCCCAGGTGCCCACATCATCCCAGCCGAAATCCCCAGCGAGGACGATCACGCGACGGCTCCGCTCGAGCACGCCCACATCGATGCTGATC
>CAXRBM010000159.1:0-2133 GCA_964228675.1 Gemmatimonadaceae bacterium | reverse complement strand
TTCTTCCATCGGATCGGCGCCTCGCTCTTGGATCGCACGATCTGCGCGACCGCTGGGATGATGGGGATGCGCATGACCCTCGGCGCGAGCATCGGGACCGACATCGAGACGGTGCCCGAGAGCGACCTCGTCATCCTCTGGGGGACGAACACCCTCACCTCGAATCCGCATCTCTGGCCCTTCGTGCTGCAGGCGCGCGAGCGCGGCGCGGCGGTGATCTGCATCGACCCGATCAAGACGCGCACCGCCGAACAGTGCGACGAGTGGATCGGGATCCGCCCCGGCACCGATGCCGCGCTCGCGCTCGGGCTGATGCATGTGCTCTTCGCCGAGGGGATGCAAGACGACGACTATCTCGCGCAGTACACCATCGGCGCCGACGCGTTGCGTGAGCGCGTGCGCGAGTATCCACCGGCGCGTGTCGCCGAGATCACTGGGATCCCCGCCGAGCGGATCGTGACGTTGGCGCGGCAGTATGGGAAGGCGCGCGCCGCCTTCATCCGGATCAACTACGGATTGCAGCGGCACGCGGGTGGGGCGATGGCGGTGCGCACGATCAGCTGCCTCCCGGCGGTGACAGGGCATTGGCGGCGCGCCGGTGGCGGGGTACAGCTCTCCTCGAGTGCCAACTTCGCCTTCGACAAGGCGGCGCTACAGCGTCCCGATCTGATCCCGGCCGGGACGCGCACGATCAACATGTCGCTCTTAGGGCAGGCGCTCACCACCGCTGATGCTGGGGTCGGTGGCCCGCCGGTGCGCGCCCTCATGGTCTACAACTCGAACCCTGCGGCGATCGCCCCTGATCATCTCACCGTGACGCGGGGGATGGCGCGCGAGGATCTCTTCACCGTCGTCCTCGAGCACTTCCGCACCGACACCTGCGACTACGCCGACTGGATCCTCCCAGCGACGACGCAGCTCGAGCATGACGACCTGCATTGGTCGTATGGGCATCTCTATGCGACGCTCAATACGCCCGCGATCGCGCCTTTGGGCGAGGCGCTCCCAAACACCGAGATCTTCCGCCGGCTCGCAGCGCGGATGGGGCTCACCGATCCCTGCTTGCAAGACGACGACGCGCGCCTGATCACGCAGGCGCTCGAGACGAACGACCCGCGGATGCGCTCCATCACCTTGGATGCGCTCCGCGAACAGGGGTGGGTGCGCCTCGAGCTCCCGACGCCCTATCTCCCCTTCGCCGAAGGCAGGTTCCACACCCCGAGCGGGAAGTGCGAGTTCTTCTCGGAGCGGATGGCGGCGATGGGGCTCGATCCCCTCCCGACCTACACCCCGCCCTATGAGTCCCCCGAGCGGGATCCCGCACTCGCGGCACGCTTTCCGATCGCGCTGATCTCGTCGCCGGCGCACCAGTTCATGAACTCGACCTTCGTGAACGTGGGGTCGCTCCAGCGGGCGGCGCGTGAGCCCGAGGTCTCGCTCCATCCGCGTGACGCCGAACGGCGCGGGATCACCGATGGGACACGGGTGGTCGTCGAGAACGATCGTGGCCACTTCGAGGCCACCGCGCGACTCCGTGAGGGGATCCGCGAAGGGGTGGCGTGGGCGCCGGGGATCTGGTGGGCCAAGAGCTCCCCCGATGGCCGGAACGTGAACGCGACGACGAGCCAGCGCCTCACCGATATGGGGGCGGGGCCCGTCTTCTATGACAATCTCGTGGAGATCCGCATCGCGGGGTGACCCAGGCAGGTGAACCCCCACGAGGGCTCGCGCGTTGAGGAGAGGTTCCCTCACCCGAGTTCTCCTGTGACCCAGCCCCTGCCGACCACCCTCGGCGCCCTCAAATCCTCTCCCTTCGGCGCCCCCGCCCTGCGCGGTCGCTCGGTGAAGGAGGAGATCCGCACCAACCTCCTCGCCAAGCTCGCGACCCGCGCCCCGCTCTTCCCTGGCGTACTCGGCTACGAGGACACGGTGATGCCGCAGATCGTGAACGCGCTCCTCTCGCGGCACCACTTCATCCTGCTCGGGCTCCGTGGGCAGGCGAAGTCGCGCCTCCTGCGCGCGATGACGACCCTGCTCGATCCCGCGCTCCCGGTGATCGCGGGGAGCGAGACGAACGACGACCCCTTCGCCCCGATCTCCAAGTTCGGGCGTGACCTGATCCGTACCGCGGGA
>CAXRBM010000158.1:0-4487 GCA_964228675.1 Gemmatimonadaceae bacterium | reverse complement strand
GGCGCCCCGACGATCCTCCGCAGCGCGCCCGAGGCCCCCGATCTCATCCTGCGCGGCGGGGTGATCATCGACGGCCTCGGGCGTCCCCGCTTCCAGGCCGACCTCGCGATCACTGGCGACCGCATCACGGCGATCGGGCGCAAGCTCCGTGAGAAGGGCGCGATCGAGATCGATTGTCGCGACCGGATTGTCGCGCCGGGGTTCGTTGACGTGCACTCCCATGGCGACGGCACGGTCTTCGACGACCCGATGCAGGAGTCGCTCATCCGTCAGGGGGTGACGACGATCATCGTCGGAGCGGATGGGAGCTCGCGCGCGCCGGCGATGGATCCCGATGGCGATGCGCCGCTGACGATCGCCGCGGTGCTGGAGCGCTTCGATCGTGTCGGTCCCTCGACCAACATCGGGACCCTCGTCGGGCTCGGGAGCGTGCGCGAGCTCGTGATCGGCGAGGCCGATCGCCCAGCGACGCCCGCCGAGCTCCGTCGGATGGTGACGCTCGTCGAGCGCGCCCTCGCCGATGGGGCGCTTGGCACCTCGAGTGGGCTCGAGTACACCCCGGGCGCCTTTGCCTCCCTCGAGGAACTCGTCGCCCTCTGCACGCCGCTCGCTGCGCGTGGGCTCGCATATCACACCCACATGCGCAACGAGGACGATGCGCTCATCGAGGCAGTGGAGGAGGCGATCGCCGTGGCCCGTAGGGCGAAGTGCGGGTTGCAGATCGCCCATCTCAAGACGCAGGGGCCGCGCAACTGGCCCAAGCTCGATACCGTCTTCGAGCGGATCGGTGCCGCGCGCGCGACCGGCCTCGATGTCGCCTTCGATCGCTATCCCTATCTCGCCTATCACACGGGGCTCACGAATCTCTTCCCGGCGTGGACGCGTGATGGAGGGATGACGCGTTTCTTCGAGCGGATCGAGGACCGCGACACCGCCGATCGCATCCGCGCCGAGGCCAACGAGAAGGCGGCGCTGATCGGCGGGTGGGAGAATGTCCAGATCTCGCGCGTGTCCGTCGCGGAGGACGAGGTGGTGGTGGGGCAGCGGCTCGGGAGTTTCGCGCAGCAGCTCTCGCTCGATCCCTACGATGTGGCGGTGGGGCTGCTGCGGCGCAACGATGGATCGGTGGGCATGATCGGCTTCGCGATGAGCGAGGAGAATCTCGAGAAGATCCTCGCGCATCCGCAGGGGTTGGTCGCCTCCGATGGGACGGCGTACGCGATCAGCGGGCCGGCGCGCCGCGGGTCGCCCCACCCGCGTGGGGCAGGGAGCTTCGCCCGTGTGCTCGGCCGCTACGTGCGCGAGCGGAAGACCCTCACCCTCGAGCAGGCGGTGCAGAAGATGACCGCGCTCCCCGCGTCTCGCGTCGGCATCACCTCGCGCGGTCGGCTTGCCATCGGCGCCTATGCCGATGTGGTGGTCTTCGATGCCGATCGCGTCACCGATCGCGCCGAATTCCGCGACCCTTTCCAATACGCCGAGGGGATCACCGCGACGATCGTGAACGGGGGGCTGACCTTCGTCGATGGCGGGCGGGGGCTTCGGACGGGGCGCGCGCTCCGCGGGTAGACCAGGACGGGTTACCTTCCGAGGGTCTCCCTCTTCGAGGCCCATCGATGTCCCCCAGCTCCCTTCGTCACTCCCTCCTCGCTGGCCTGATCCTCGGGGGTATCACGATGCCCGCCGTCGCCCAGCGCGCGGCCGCACCCGCACAGGACCCGCATCTCGCCAAAGCGCTCAAGGTCCTCACCTCGACGCCGCTGATCGACGGGCACAACGACCTCCCATGGGCAATCCGTGAGAGCAAGACGGCGCCGAGTGATGTCGAGGCGTACGATCTGCGCCAGCGCACGGCGGGACACACCGACCTCGCACGTCTCGCGGCCGGCCGACTCGGTGGACAGTTCTGGTCGGTCTACATCCCTGGGGATACGAGCATCGCGCGTCAGGGATACGCGAAGGTGCAGCTCGAGCAGATCGACATCGCGCGCCGCGTGATGGCGAAGTACCCCGAACGGCTCGCGTATGCGAGCAGTGCGGCCGATCTCCGCGCCGCCTTCCAGCGCGGCCGCATCGGTGGGGTACTGGGGATGGAGGGGGGGCACGCGATCGAGAACTCGCTCGGCGCGTTGCGCGCCTTCTATGACCTCGGTGCGCGCTACATGACCCTCACGCACAATCAGACCCTCGACTGGGCGGATGCGGCGACGGGCGTCCAGCGTCATGGGGGACTGACAGCGTTCGGGAAGGAGGTCGTGCGCGAGATGAACCGACTCGGGATGCTCGTCGACCTCTCGCACGTGGCGCCGTCGGTGATGAGCCAGGCCCTCGATGTGAGCGAGGCGCCGGTGATCTTCTCGCACTCGAACGCGCGGGCCCTTGCCGATCACCCGCGCAACGTCCCGGACTCGATCCTCAAGCGTCTCCCAAAGAACGGAGGGATCGTCATGGTGACCTTCGTCCCGGGGTTCACCTCACAGGCGGTCGTCGAATGGAATCGGACGCCGGCGGCGCAGCGGCCGGCGGGGGCGAGTGCACCCAAGGCGACGCTCGTGCAGGTGGCCGACCATATCGAGCAGATCCGGAAGGTCGCTGGGATCGATCATGTGGGGATCGGAGGCGACTTCGACGGGATCAGCGAGGTGGTCGAGGGGCTCGAGGATGTCTCGACCTATCCCGCGCTCTTCGCCGAGCTCTCGCGTCGGGGCTGGGGCGAGGCCGACCTGCGGAAGCTGGCTGGGGAGAACATCCTGCGTGTCTTCTCGCAGGCGGAGCAGGTGGCGGTGCGACTCCGCGCCACGCGGGCGCCGAGCACGAAGACGATCGGGGAGTTGGACGGGGTGCGGCGGTGAGTCGATCGGTGCCCTCGCTTGGCGAGGGAACCGCGCTGATCAGGTGCGCGCGAGGACCGTCGCCGCGCGTGCACGTAGCCAGCGCCGCAGGTCGGTCACCGAGGTGAGGGGGTCGGCACCGATCTCGGAGAGCACCTCGCCATAGGACGGCGCACCGCTCCCACCGACCACGAGTCCGACCTGCGGCGGGAGCTTGGACCGCAGCGTGCGGAGCTCTCCCGCGATGCGCGGATCGTCGGTCGGGTAGACGATCGAGAGGGCGACGGCATCGGCCTTGGCGATCTGCGCGGCGCGCGCCAGCTCCTCGGCCGGGAGATTCGGGCCGAGATAGATCACCCGCCATCCGTGGCCACCCGCGCTCGTCGCGGCGAGCATCGCCCCGAGCTCGTGGAGTTGTCCGGCCGGGGTACCCACCACGACGACCGGGGCCCCCTGCGGTGGGGCCGAGCTCTCGCCCATCCAGGTCAGGACGCGGCGGATGGTCGCGGTGGCGAGATGCTCATTGGCGGGAAGCAGAAGCCCCTGGTGCCAAAGCGATCCGATGGTGAAGAGCATCGGGCCGATCACCTGATCGATGACCTCGTCGGCCGGGAGCCGGAGGGCGGCCGCACGAAGAGTCATCTCCAGGGCATGGCCATCGAACTTCTCGACGGCGATCAGCGCCGAGGAGAGGAAGCTCTCGATCGCCGGGCCGTCCCCCGATGGGGCCCGGTTGAGTTCGGCGGCGCGCTCCTCGGCGAGGATGAGCTTCTGGAGCTCATCATTCGGCAGGGTCGCCACCTGACCGATCTGGCGGCCGAGGCGGGTCAGCCGGACCAGCAACCGCAGGCGATCGATATCGGCATCGGTGTAGTGCCGCTGGCCACCGGCGCTCCGGACGGGCCGGATGGCGCCATAGCGCTTCTCCCACGCCCGAAGTAGGTCCGGGGTGAGCCCGGTCCGCTGCGCGACGATGCGCATCGGGTGCAGGAAAGGGACGCCGGTCGGCTCAGCCATGTCCAGAAATAAACTGGACAAAAGGCCTTCCTGTCAAGAATATTCCTAGGAACCGTTCAGCGATTTCCTGTACAGATCACACCAGACCCTGGAGCAGCCCATGCGCCCGTCCCGGATCGTCCTTTCCCTCGTCCTCCTCGGCGCCGTCGGTGCCTCGCCGATCGCGGCGCAGAGCAACCGTCTGACCGCCGCGGCCAGCACGCGGGCCACCGCCGTCGTCTCCCTCTCCGCGCCGCGGGTGCAGGGCCAGCCGGCTCCGACCCCCCTCACCATCAAGGTGGAGTACGGCCAGCCGCATGTGCGCGGCCGTGCGGGGCTCCCGACCGAGCTCGCCAAGGATGGGACGGTCTGGCGTGTCGGGGCGAACGCCGCGACCACGCTGACCACGGAGGTCGATCTCACGATCGGTGGGGCCGAGGTCCCGACGGGTGCCTACTCGCTCTACGCGGTGCGCGAGGGGGGGAAGACGCTCCTCATCATCAACAAGAACACGGGGCAGTGGGGGACCGAGTATGACGGGTCGAAGGACCTGGCGCGGGTGCCGTTGACCTCGCGGACCGCGGCGGAGTCGCTCGAGTCGCTGCAGATCGCGCTCGTCCCGGCGCCGTCTTCGCCGAACACCGCGGCGCGTGGGGTCCT
>CAXRBM010000157.1:0-3778 GCA_964228675.1 Gemmatimonadaceae bacterium | reverse complement strand
CTTCGCGGCCAGCCGCAAGGCGGCGCGTCAGCTGATCCGGCACCGTCACGTCGAGGTGAACGGCAAGTCGGTGGACATCCCGAGCTTCGTGGTGGAGCCGGGGCAGGAGATCCGCGTCCGGCAGAAGTCGCGCGACCTGGTCCTCGTGAAGGAGGCCCTCGAGGTCGCCGCGCGTGGCGCCTCGCCGGCCTGGATCGCCGTCGACAAGGACACCTGCTCGGGCCGCATGCTCGAGCGTCCGCAGCGGCAGAGCATCCCGATCGCGGCGCAGGAGCAGCTGGTCGTCGAGCTCTACTCGAAGTAAGGCAGGTCGACGGTCCCGGTCCCCTGACGACCGAACGAGCGTGCCGCGCGTCAGGGGCGGGGCACGGCGTCGGTGGCGCGTCACCGCCATCGTGACATTCTCTCTCTAAGGAACCTCTCCATGGCACACACGATTGATCTCCGCGGGCTGGTCCGCCCGCAGCTCGTCGAGATGACGAAGCGCGAGGACCACGCCAACGCGGCCGAGTTCCGGCTCCAGCCGCTCGAGCGCGGCTTCGGCCACACGCTCGGCAACAGCATGCGTCGGATGCTGCTTTCCTCGCTCCGCGGCGCCGCCGTCTGGGGCTTCCGGATCGACGGCGTCCTCCATGAGCATCAGACCATCCCGGGCGTCGTCGAGGATGTCCACCAGATCATCGGCAACCTCAAGACCCTCGTGCTGGCGCTTGACGCCGACGTCGAGGAGGCGGTCCTTCGCCTCAAGGTCAAGAAGGCGGGTGCGGTGACGGCGGGGCAGCTCGAACTCCCGGCCGGCGTCACGGTGATCCACCCGACGCACCACCTGCTCACCCTGCAGGATCCGCGGGAGCTCTCGATCGAGCTCCATGTCAACAAGGGGCGGGGCTACGTGGAGGCCGAGCAGCACCCGGTCGACCGCTCCCTCCCGGTGGACCTGGTGCGCATCGACTCGATCTACTCGCCGGTCAAACGCGTGAACTTCGCCGTCGCGGAGACCCGCGTCGGGCAGCGCACCGACTACGATCGGCTCACGCTCACGGTCGAGACCGATGGCACCGTGTCGCCCGAGGAGGCGGTGAGCTACGCCGCGGCCCTCGCGCAGACGCACTTCCAGTACTTCGCGAGCTTCGGCTCCTCGGCCGCCGCAGCGGTCGCGGTCCCGGGCGCGGAAGGGAGCTCGGACGCCGCCCGCCTCGCGGAGCTGCTCCGGACGCCGATCGATGACCTCACGCTCTCCGTGCGTTCCGTCAATTCGCTCAAGAACTCCAGCATCCGCTCGCTGGGCGATCTCGTCCGCCAGACCGAGACGCAGATCCTGCAGGTCAAGAATTTCGGCAAGAAGTCCCTCCAGGAGATCGCCGACCTCCTCGAGAAGGAAGGACTCAATTTCGGGATGCGGTTCGAGGAGTCGACGGCAGGCGTCCGGGTGGTCGATTGGGGCACCCCGCCGAGCCGTGCGGCCGCGAACGCGCCTGACGACGAAGAGGAGTAGGACCGATGCGTCATCGTAAGGCTGGCCGGAGCCTCCGGCGTACGTCGGAGCAGCGCCTGGCGCTCCTCCGCAATCTCGCGACCTCGCTGATCGAGCAGGGCGCCATCGAGACCACCGAGGCCAAGGCGAAGGAGCTGCGGCCATTCGTGGAGAAGCTGATCACCAAGGCGAAGTCGGGGACGCTCCACGACCGTCGCCTCGCCGGCCGTCACGTACAGAAGCGCGCGGCGGCGGACAAGCTCTTCCAGGATGTCGGCCCCAAGCAGGCGGGGCGTACCGGTGGCTACACGCGCATCCTGAAGACCGGGCACCGCAAGGGTGACGGGGCGGATATGGCGCGCATCGAAATCATTCAGGAGGGCTGACCCATGGCCATCCAGCGCAATCGCTGCTACGTCTGCGACAAGGGCGTCGCCCACGGCAACTCCCGCTCGCATGCCAACAACTCGGTGCGTCGCACCTGGAAGCCGAACCTCCAGGTCGCCCGGATCGTCGAGGATGGCAAGGTCATCAAGATCAAGGTCTGCACCCGCTGCCTGAATGCGGGGAAGATCCAGCGGGCCCCGCGCGGGGCCGCGGCCGCGGTCTGATCACCGGCGCAGCGCCATCGGTCGTCGACGGGGGGAGCGTGGTGCGCTCCCCCCGTTTTGACGCATGGGTGTCGGGGAGCGTGTCGCGATGAGCGGGACGAAGACCGCTCTCATCACCGGGATCACCGGGCAGGACGGCTCGTATCTCGCCGAGCTCCTGCTCGCGAAGGGCTACCGCGTCGTCGGGCTCGTGCGCCGCTCGTCGACCACGCCGTACGACCGCATCGCGCATCTCATCGACCGGATCGAGCTCGTCTCGGCCGACCTCCTCGACCAGACCTCGCTCGTCGATGCGATGGCCGATGTCGCCCCCGATGAGATCTACAACCTCGCAGCCCAGAGCTTCGTCGCGACCTCGTGGAATCAGCCCGTCCTCACCGGGGAGTTCACCGGCTTGGGGGTGACGCGGATGCTCGAGGCGATGAAGCGCACGGTGCCGAAGGCGCGGTTCTATCAGGCGTCGAGCTCCGAGCAGTTCGGGATGGTCCAGGAGACCCCACAGCGGGAGAGCACGCCGTTCTATCCGCGGTCGCCGTATGGGGTGGCGAAGGTCTATGGCCATTGGATCACCGTGAACTACCGCGAGTCGTTCGGACTCTACGCGGTGAGCGGGATCCTCTTCAATCACGAGTCGCCGCGGCGTGGGTTGGAGTTCGTCACGCGCAAGGTGACCGACGCGGTGGCGCGGATCTCACTCGGCCAGGCGAATGAGCTTCGGCTCGGGAACCTTGATGCGCGGCGCGACTGGGGCTTCGCCGGCGATTACGTCGATGCGATGTGGCGCATGCTGCAGAATGAGCGCCCGGCTGATTATGTGATCGGGACGGGGGAGACCTGGACGGTGCGGCAGCTCTGCGAGGCGGCCTTCTCGCATGTCGGGCTCGACTGGCAGCAGTATGTGGTCAGCGATCCGCGCTTCGAGCGGCCCGCCGAGGTGGAGCTTCTCGTCGCCGATGCGTCCAAGGCGGAACGCGAGATCGGATGGACGCCGACGGTCCGCTTCCGGGAACTGGTGACGATGATGGTCGATGCGGATCTCGCGCGGCATCGCTCGCGCGCCGAGGGAGGGGTCGCGGTCCCAGCGCCGCCGCCGGCCAAGGGCTAAGGTGCGGCGCGCGCTCATCACCGGCGCCGACGGCTTCGTGGGCCAATGGCTCGCGAAGACGTTGGTGGCTCAGGGCTGGCAGGTCACTGGGACGGCGTGGCATGGGATCCCGGCCATCGGGACCCTGACGGCCGAGGAGCAGGCCAGCATCACGTGGGAGGTCGGGAATCTGACCGCCGCCCGGGACCTCGGCCCGATGCGGTCACTGCTCCGGCGTGCCGCCCCAGACGCGATCTTCCACTTGGCTGGGATGTCGTACGTTCCCACCGTCGGCGACGACCCGGTCACCGCGCTCGAGACCAATGTCGGCGTCGGGATCCGCCTCCTCGAGGCGATGCGGGCCGAGCGGGCGGCGTCGGGGCTCGATCCCACGATCCTCGTCGTCGGGAGCGCGGAGCAGTACGGGCGCCACGAGGCGTCCGCGATGCCCCTCCCCGAGACCACCCCCTGCGCGCCACGCTCGTTCTATGGCGCGACCAAGCAGGCCCAGGAGGACTTCGCCCTCGCCGCCGCCAGGGCCCACGGACTCCGGATCATCACGACCCGCTCCTTCAACCACTGCGGACCGGGGCACGCCCCGATCTTTCT
>CAXRBM010000156.1:0-2543 GCA_964228675.1 Gemmatimonadaceae bacterium | reverse complement strand
GCCAGTCGCCCCACCTCGATCCCGTACGACCGGTCCGCCCCCCCTTCCATCAATCGATGCAGGAAGACGATGCGGTCCCCCGCCTCCTGCACCGCCACGTTGTAGTTCCGCACCGAGTCGAACTCATCGGCCAATTGCGTCAACTCGTGGTAGTGCGTCGCGAAGACCGTCTTGCACCCGACGCGCTCATGCAGATGCTCGCTCACCGCCCACGCGATCGAGAGCCCGTCCCAGGTCGCGGTCCCGCGTCCGATCTCGTCGAGCAAGACGAGACTGCGCGCCGTCGCGGTGTGCAGGATCGCACTCGTCTCCGCCATCTCCACCATGAAGGTCGACTGCCCGCGCACGAGATTGTCGCTCGCGCCCACGCGCGTGAAGACGCGATCCGCCACGCCGATCCGCGCCGACGCCGCCGGCACATAACTCCCCATCTGCGCCATCAATACAATCAACCCGATCTGCCGGAGGATCGTGCTCTTCCCCGCCATGTTGGGGCCGGTGAGGATGATGAGACGCGCCTCGGGAGTCAACGTGACATCATTGGGCACGAAGCGATCACGCGGCATCATCCGCTCCACCACCGGGTGCCGCCCGCGCACGATCTCAAGCGACCTACCTTCATCGACCACCGGCCGCACATACCCCTCGCGCGCCGCGACCTCCGCGAGGGAGGCGAGCCCATCGAGTTCGGCACACCGCCGCGCGACCGCCTGCAGACGCGCGATCTCGCTCCCGATGCGCGCTCGGAGCGACTCGACGATCTCGCGCTCCAACACCTCCATCCGCTCCGTGGCGTGCAGGACCTTCTCCTCGAATTCCTTGAGCGCCGGTGTGATGTAGCGCTCCGCCCCCGTCAGCGTCTGCCGCCGCTGATAGTCCTCGGGGATCGCCGCCTTGTGCGCGTTGGTGACCTCGATGAAATACCCGAAGACGCGATTGTAGCCCACCTTGAGCGAGGCGATCCCGGTGCGATCGCGTTCCGCTGCTTGGAGCGCGGCGATCGCGTCCTTGCCACCCGCGGCGATCGCGCGCAATTCGTCGAGCGTGGCATCGATGCCGATCGCCACCGTCTCCCCGTCGCCGTAGCTGAGCGGCGGCCGCTCGACGAGGGTGCGCTGGATCTCCGCCGCGATCGATGCCGCATCGTCCCACGACTCGGCGATCACGGCCAGCGTCCCGCGCGCGGTGAGACGCGAGAGCGCCTGATGCACCGCGGGGAGCCGCGCGAGCGAATCCCCAAGGGCGCGGAGGTCACGTGGGGTGGCGCGAAGCGCGGCGGTGCGGCCCGCGAGTCGCTCGATGTCGCGCACCCCGTCGAGGGCGGTACGAAGGGCGTCACGCGCCAGCGCATCATCGACGAGCGAATGCACCGCATCAAGCCGCACCGAGATCGCCGCGACCTCGGTGAGCGGCGCCAAGATCCACTGACGGAGGAGACGCGCTCCCATCGGGGTCTGGGTGCGATCGAGCACACCCAAGAGCGTCCCGCTCGTATCGTCGGTGGTCCGTAGCGAATCGACGAGTTCCAAGTTCCGGCGTGTCATCTCGTCCAACGGCATCACCCCACCCGGACGCTCGATCGTCGGCCGCATGAGATGTGGGACGCCACCAGGCTGCAACTCCTTCAGATAGCGGAGCAGCGCCCCCGCCGCGCCGATCGCCGGCGCATCCGCCATGGCCTCGAGTCCAAACCCCTCGAGCGAGGCGACACCGAAGTGCTGCACCAGCGCGTCGCTCGCGAGCGCGAGATCGAACTCCCATCCCTCGCGCGGCGTGATCAAGAGATCGTCGGCGCGTGTCACTCCCTCGAGCGAGGTTCCGGTCGCCACGAGAAGTTCGCGTGGCGCAATCCGCGCGAGCACCGCATCGAGATCCTCGCGCGTACAGCGCACGAGACGGAACTCGCCGGTGGAGAGATCGGCGGCCGCGAGACCAACGCCATCGCTCCCGAGCGCGATCGCCGCGAGGAAGGTGTTGCGCGAGGCATCGAGCAGGTCGTCGCTGAACGCCGCCCCAGGGGTGATCGTCTCCACCACCGCGCGCTTCACGATCCCTTTCGCGACCTTGGGATCCTCGATCTGTTCGCAGATCGCCACACGGTATCCCTGCTGCACGAGTCGCCGTACGTAGTCGGCAGCGGCCTTCACCGGGATCCCGGCGAGTGGCACCTCGGCTGCCGCCCCATTGTTCCGCGAGGTGAGTGTGAGATCGAGCGCGCGCGCCGCGACCTCCGCATCCTCGTAGAACATCTCGTAGAAGTCGCCCATCCGGAAGAAGAGGATCGCGTTGGTGTGCCGCGCCTTGATCTCTCGGTACTGCGCCATCAACGGCGTCCCGCTCCCTCCCCCGCTCATCGCGCAGGAACCGGGGTCACGAACCCATCGCCCTTCTCCTTCGTGCGGTACGCCGCGAGCGCGCGCTGCGCCTCCTCGCGCGTCGCGTAGCGGCCCATGCGGACACGGAACGGGGGAGTCTCACCGTCGATACGAAGCCCAACGTACCCACGCGCGGCGAGTCTTTTGACCACGGCCTCTGCTTCACGG
>CAXRBM010000155.1:0-31863 GCA_964228675.1 Gemmatimonadaceae bacterium | reverse complement strand
TGGCCGGGCCCGCAGGGTCAGCGTGTCGGCTCGCGCGATGCGGTCGATCGTCGCACTCAGGCGTCGGGCCTCGCGTTCCATGCCGACCGGGGCGATCACCCGCGCGTGGCGTCCCTCGATCACCTGCCACCGCACCGAGGGGCGGTCCTGCTCGGGGCCGAGCACGGGCGCGATCTGCGCGCGAGCCGGAGAGGCGCCGAGGGCGAACCACACCACACTCGAGGTGCCGACGATGCGATGGATGAAACGCGCCAAGTGCACACGGTATCGAGGCATCCGACCCTCAGCCCGCCAGCAGGGCGAGCACATCCGCATCCGTCAGCTGCGGGAAACGATCATACCACGCCCCCACCCCGATGAAGTGCACCGGTGTCTGGAGACAGACCACCTCGTCGGCCTCCGCGCGCAGTCGCTCCATGGTCTCTGGCGGAGCCACCGGCACCGCGACGATCACCCGCATCGCCTTGGCCGCGCGCACCGCCTGGATCGCGACACGCATCGTCGCTCCGGTCGCGAGCCCATCGTCCACGAGGATCACCGTGCGCTCGGCGAGTGACAACGCCGCACGTCCCGCACGGTACCGCGCCTCGCGACGCCTCAACTCCGCACGCTCTGCCGACTCCACCGCCGCGAGCTCCTCCTCGCTCACGCCCAGGGTGCGGACCAACACGTCATCGACCACACGGAACCCACCCGAGGCGATCGCACCCAGCGCGAGCTCCCGCTGCATCGGCGCCCCGAGCTTCCGCACCACGAGGATCTCCAGCGGCGCACGCACCGCGTGCGCGACCTCCGCCGCCACCGGCACCCCACCGCGCGGCAAGCCCACCACGACCACATCCGACCGGTTCGCGTACGCCACGAGCGCCTCTGCCAAGGCCTGGCCCGCCGCGCGACGATCGACGAACCGCGTCATCTCAGATCGCCTTGAACTCGTCGAAGGGCTGGCGGCAGCTCCCACAGACATGGATCGCCTTGCACGCCGTGCTCCCGAACTCGCTCTGCAGCGTCGTCTGGGTCGATCCGCACCAGGGGCAGGGCACCGGAGGCCGTGCGCGCACGAGGGAGATGAGCCCCCCGCGGTCGGCGGGTCCTGGGGGAGCGATCCCGTAGGCGCGGAGCTTGTCACGCGCTGACTCCGGGATCCAATCGGTCGTCCACGCCGGCGACAGCACCGTCCGCACCGAGACCGAGGTGGCACCGGCGGCCTCGAGCGCCGTTCGCACATCCTTCTCGATCTCGAACATCGCAGGGCACCCGGAATAGGTTGGGGTGATCACGACCTCGACCGCGCCGTCGTCGTCCACGGTCACCTCGCGCACGATCCCGAGTTCGACCACGCTGATGACCGGAACCTCGGGGTCGGGGACGGTCGCCAAGACCTCCCACGCGCGCTCGACGTTCACCCTACCACCGCGCACCGGGGTGCGCACGGGCCACACTCTGCATCGTCGCGAGGAGATGCCCGAGGTGCTCCGTGTGTCGACCCACGCGTCCCCCGCGCTGCATCGGCCCATCGGCGGGTCGGGTCAGCGTCGCGCGCCCCAACACCTCGTCGACGAGCTGATCCCAGCGCGTCTTCAGCGACCGATGATCGACGACGATCCCCTCCCCCGCGAGCGCCTGATCGATGGCATCGGCCTCGAAGAGTTCGCCGGTGTACCGCCAGAGGCGGTCGAGCGATCCCTGCACCCGCGCATGACTCTCGTCCGTCCCATCACCGAGGCGGATGATCCACTCGCTCGAGTGCCGCAGATGATAGCGATCCTCCTTGATCGCCTTCGCCGCGATCGCCGCGAGCCCCGCATGCGGCGCCCCGAGCAGCGCCTCCCAGAGGAGGACGCTGTACGCATCGAAGAGGAACTGCCGCACCATGGTGTCGCCGAAGTCCCCGCGGGGCTGCTCCACGAGCAGGCAGTTCCGGAACTGCACCCCATCGCGGAAATAGGCGAGCGCATCCTCGTCGCGCCCCGCCCCCTCCACCTCGCCGGCGAGGCGGAGGATCGACGCGGCCTGTCCGATCAGGTCGAGGGCGAAGTTCGCGAGCGCGATGTCCTCCTCGAGGATCGGTCCATGTCCGGTCCACTCGGAGAGTCGATGCCCCAGGATCAGCCGATCGTCACCGAGTCGGAGGAGATACTCCACCAGCGGTGCCCCGAGCCGCGGACCACGCGACGGCCCCGCGACGGGACGATCTCCCGCCTGCGCCGCCCCCGCGGCGACGCCGACATCATCGACGTCATGCCCGCTCGTCATCAGAGGACGCGGATGCCGCGTGGCGCCTTGTAGAACTGCGGATGGCGATACGCCTTCTCGTTCCCGGGATCGAAGAACGGCCCCGCATCACTCGGCGCCGAGGCCGTGATCGCCGATGAGGGGACGACCCAGAGATTCACCGCCTCACCGCGCCGGGCATAGACGTCACGCGCATTCTGCAGCGCATGTTCCGCATCGGTGGCATGGAGACTCCCCGCATGCTCGAACGGTTCCCCGACGTTCCCCTGAGTGAAGACCTCCCAGAGGGGCCAGTGGCTGTCGGTGGGACCGCTGGGCTCCGTCATCACGCCGCCTCGGTCTTCCGGGCGCGCTTCGCCGCATGGGCCGAGGCCGCCTCGCGCACCCACTGGCCATCGTCATGGGCCTTGCGACGCGCCTCGAGCCGCTCGCGATTGCACGGTCCGTTCCCCGAGATCACCTGCTGGAACTCCGACCAATCGATCTCGCCGAAGACCCAGTTCTTGGTCTCAAGGTCGAAGCGCAGATCCGGATCGGGCACCGTGATCCCGAGCGCCTGCGCCTGAGGGATGGTGAGGTTCACGAAGCGCTGCCGGAGTTCGTCGTTGGTCTTCCGCTTCACCTTCCAGCGAAGGAGCTCCCCACTGTTCGGCGAGTTGGTGTCCGACGGCCCGAACATCATGAGCGAGGGCCACCAGAAGCGGTCGACCGCATCCTGCAACATCGCCCGCTGCGCCGTCGTGCCGTTGGCGAGCACGGTACAGATCTCGTAGCCCTGCCGCTTATGGAAGTTCTCTTCCTTGCAGATGCGCACCATCGCGCGCGCATAGGGTCCGTACGAGGTCTTCGCGAGCACCGTCTGATTCACGATCGCGGCGCCGTCGACGAGCCACCCGATGACGCCCATGTCGGCCCACGAGAGCGTCGGATAGTTGAAGATGCTCGAATACTTCGCCGTCCCGTCGAGGAGCTGGTTGAAGAGATCGAAGCGATCGACACCGAGCGTCTCGGTCCCGCAGTAGATGTAGAGCCCATGCCCCGCCTCGTCCTGCACCTTCGCGATCAGCGACTGCTTACGACGCAGCGAGGGGGCGCGGGTGATCCAGTTCCCCTCCGGGAGCATCCCGACGATCTCGGAGTGGGCGTGCTGGGACATCATGCGGGTGAGCTGCGACCGGTAGCGGGCCGGCATCCAGTCCTTGGGCTCGATGCTCTCACCGGCCGCGATGCGGGCCTCGAAGGCGGCGACCTGTGCCGGGTCGTCCGCGGGGAGTTGGCGGAGGGTTGTGGTCATATGTGATAAACTATAGAGCCGGCCGGCGCGCAGGGTAGCCGTCCGCGCCACCCCGCCCCACCCCCTCTCGTCAGGTCCAATCCATGTCCGACGCTGCCCTCTCGGCCGGAACCGTCCAGACCCGCACCACCGACGGGATCGCCACCGTCGAGTTCGCCCATCCCAAGGGGAACTCCCTCCCCTCGGCTCTCCTCGTCGAGCTGGCACAGGCGATCCGCACGGCCGGCGCGGACCCCGCCGCTCGGGTGATCGTTCTCCGGAGCACCGGGAGCTCGACCTTCTGCGCCGGCGCCTCCTTCGACGAATTCCTCGCCGTCGCCACTCCCGAGCAGGGCCAGCGCTTCTTCTCCGGCTTCTCACAGGTGATCCGCGCGATGGTCGAGGCCCCGAAGTTCGTCCTGACCCGGGTGCAGGGACAGGCCGCCGGGGGCGCGCTCGGGTTGATCGCCGCCAGTGACTACTCCATCGCCGTGCGGAGCGCGCGCGCCAAGTTGAGCGAGCTCCAAGTGGGCATCGGCCCCTTCGTCGTCGGCGTGGTGATCGAGCGGAAGCTCGGGCTGGCCCGCTTCATGAACCTCGGCGTGCACGCTGATTGGCATGACGCCGAGTGGTGCGAGCGGCATGGTCTCTATTCGATGCTCGCGGAGGACGAGGCCGCGCTCGATGCGGCGGTCGCGGCCCATGCGGCGCGCCTCGCGGCCGCGAACCCAGAGGCGATGCGCGAGATGAAGCGGATCTTCTGGCGTGGGACCGAGGGGTGGGAGACGGAGATGAGTCAGCGTGCCGCGATGAGCGGTCGGATGGTACTCTCCGATTTCACGAAGGAGGCGCTCGAGAAGTTCCGCTCGCGCGCCTGATGCGGGGTGACGCTCAGCTGCGCGTCATCCCCTCCACCACCTGCTCGAACGTCTCCGCGAACCCGCCCGCGCGCTGACGCGCTGTCGCCTCGTATGCTGCGGGCTCCAGCGCCGCGGCCGCGCGCATCACCGTCGCCACGTCGAACGGCACCCCATCCGCCTTGGCGAGATACTCCTCGACCGCGGTGAGATACCCCATCATCCCGCCGAGTTCGGTCGGACACGAGGACTTCCGCCCACGGCGGAGCGCGTCGGTTCCGGCGGGATCGGGCATCGCGAGGTTCTCGCTCCCGCAGATCACCTGCAGGCGCGGGTTCGCCACACAGGCGGCGATCGTCGCTGCATCGAGCGAGCCCCCCGCGGCATTCACCACCACGGCATCGACCGGCTCGGCCAACAGCGCGAGCTTCCCCTCTGGCCCCACCGCACGGATCCCCAGCGCGGCAAGCTCCACCCGCCGCTCGGCGCGCGATTCGCAGACGAGCAACGTCACCCCCATCGGACGCAACCGCTCCACCATATGCATCCCGATGTTCCCACACCCGATCAGCAGGACGGTCGCCTGCGCGATCGGCACCGCGGCGGCGCGCAGCAGCCCGAGTAGGGCCTGCACATTCCCCTCGGCGGTCGGCCCTGACGTATCGGCGACGACGCTCCCGCGATAGCGCGCATTGAGATAGGTGAGCGAGCTGCTCGACCCGTCGTGGAGCATCCCATGGCCGAGGTCCTGCCCCGTCACGAGGAAGATTCCCGACTCGCGCTCGATCGCCTGGAACCCCGCGATGGCAAAATCGAGGAGGGCCCGATCATTGGGCTGTCCTACCCGCGCATCTGGGGTCGGCGCGAGCACGCACTTCCCACCGACGATCCGCGAGAGGTCCCGTTTGGCGAGCGGCCCACCCACACCGAGCAGGCGCGACCAGCGGACCTTCTCCTCCATCCCCATCGCGAGGGCGATCGCCTCGCGCTCGGGGGTGAACCCTTCGGAGCGCATGCGCTCATCGGGGGCGATACGGAACCCGCCGAGGGAAAGCTTCCCAGAGCCAGGCGCGGCATGCGTGGCCACGGCGAGGGTCCACCCATAGGTGCGGTCGTCGAAGCGATGGACCCAGACATCCGGGGCCGTCGAGGTGGCGAGCGCGGGGAGGATCCGTCGCGACGCCTCGGGGAGTAGTACGGTCGCCGTCACGCCGGAAAGCTATACGACCCCTGCACCCACGCGCGACGATTCCAGAGGGTCATACTGCATGCCGCGGCCCCCCTCTCCGTGCTGTCGCGCGTCGGGAGTCGGTAGCTTTCCGGTGTGACCGCCTTCGCCTTCTCGACCACTCATCCCGCCGGTGCCGCTCGACTCGGCCACTTCACCACACCGCATGGACCGGTGGAGACGCCGGCCTTCATGCCGGTGGGGACCCACGGCACCATCAAGGGATTGAGCGTCGATGAGGTCGCCACCGCCGGTGGGCGGATGATCCTCTCCAACGCCTTCCATCTCTACCTGCGTCCCGGCGACGAGATGGTGCGCGCCCTCGGCGGACTCCACGCCTTCACGCGGTGGGAGGGGCCGATGCTCACCGACTCCGGTGGGTTCCAGGTCTTCTCCCTCGCGCAACTCCGGACCGTCAGCGAACAGGGGATCACCTTCCGCTCCCCGCTCGACGGCTCGCTGCACGACTACACGCCTGAGGCGGTGATGCGGATCGAGCGGAACCTCGGCGCCGACTGCATCATGCAGCTCGACGAATTGATCGAGGGGCGGTCGGATGTCGATGCCTCACGCGCCGCGATGGAGCGCAGCCTCCGCTGGCTCGAGCGCTGCCGCATCGAGTTCGATCGCATCTCCCAGGAAGGGCGCGCGCCGATCACGCACCTCGAGGCCCCGCTGGGCGCGCCCCCGCTCGCGATGCATGACCCGGGCAGCGACCTCGCGCCGCCCCCACAGCTCCTCCTCCCGATCGTCCAAGGCGGGGTGCACGCCGAACTCCGTCGTGCCTCCGCGCGCGGGATCCTGCAGACCGGGGATTGGAAGGCGATCGCGATCGGCGGGCTCTCCGTCGGCGAGCCGAAGCCGTCGATGCTCGCGACCCTCGAGGTCTGCGACAGCGAACTCCCGCGCGAACGCCCGCGCTACCTGATGGGCGTCGGGCATCCCGATGATCTCGTGGAGGCGGTGGCGCGCGGCGTCGATCTTTTCGATTGCGTGGCCCCGACCCGGATGGGCCGGCACGGGACCTTCTTCTCGCACGACGGGACGGTCCAGATCAAGCGAGCGACGCATCGCACCGATCGGCGACCGTTGGTGGAGGGGTGCCCCTGCCCTGCCTGCACGCGTTACGATCGTGCCTATCTGCGGCATCTCTTCGCCGCGGGCGAGATGCTCGGCCTCCGGCTCCTCGCGCTCCACAACGTGACCTACCTGATCCAGCTGATGGCGGACGCACGAACGGCGCTCCGCGAGGATCGCTTCCCCTCGTGGAGCGCCGACTGGCTCGCGCGTTACCGCTCGAGGACGAGCGACTGAATGAAGAACTCCATCATCCGCTGCTGATTGATGCTGGCGTGCCCCACATCGGGGCCGACCTGCACCTCGAAATTCTTCCCTGCCCGTTGGAGCGCCTGGATCAATTGCATCGAGTTGTTGGGATGTACGTTGTCGTCGGCGGTGCCGTAGAAGATCATGAGCCGGCCTCGCAGGTTCGCCGCGTAGTCCATCGCATTCCCCTTCTTGTACCCCTCGGGGTTCGCCTGCGGGGTGTACATGTACCGCTCGGTGTAGATCGTGTCGTAGTGATGCCAGCTCGTCACGGACGACGACGCCGAGGCGGCATGGAAGGCATCAGGGTGCCGCAGGAGCGCGAGCGCCGAGGCGTAGCCACCGTACGAGGTGCCGAAGATCCCGACGCGCTGCCCATCGACGAAGGGGAGCTTCGCCAGATGGCGTGAGGCCGCCGCGAGGTCGTCGATCTCCACCTCACCGAGCTTCTCGTAGATCGCGTCGAGCGCCCTCTTGCCGCGCCCCGCCGCGCTGCGGGTGTCGAGCGTCACGACGAGGAAGCCCATCTCCGTCCACGCCATCGGCGGGCCGAAGACCTCGCGCGCCCCGTTGGTCGCCGGTCCGGCATAGACCGAGAAGAGCACCGGATAGCGCTTGGACGGGTCGAAATTCGACGGCTTGTGCAGCATCCCGTAGAGCGGGGTCGTGCCGTCCGCCGCGGTGTAGGTGAACATCTCCGGCGCGCGGATCCCGGCGGCGGTGAAGGCGGAGAGGTCGCTCTCCGCCACGGTGGCGACCACCTTCCCCGCGGCGTCCAGCACGCGCGTCACCGGCGGGATGGCGTGGGTCTGCGCGACATCGACGAGGTGGCGACCGTTCGGCGCCACCGTGACGGTGTGGTTGAAGGCGGGATCGGTGAGACGACGATCTCCCTTGCCATCGAGCCCCACGCGATGGAGCTGCAGCTTCATGAAGTTGTCGCCGCTGCGCGCGTAGTACCACAGCTGCTTCGCCTCCTCATCGACCTTCACGATCCCCGCGACCTCGAACGGGTGCTGCGTGAGCGGGGCGATGAGCTTCCCGGAGAGGTCGTAGAGGTAGTAATTCTTGAAGCCGGTGCGCTCCGACTCCCAGATGAAGCGCTTCCCATCGGCGAGCCAGCGGATGGTCGGGGAGTTCTCGGTCCAACTCGCGAGCCACTCCTCTCGCACGAGCACGCGGCAGGCGCCGGTCGTGGGGGAGCAGGCGGCGAACTCCATGACGTTCTGCCGACGGTTGGTACGGCGGAGCAGGATCTCGCTCCCGTCCGGGCTCCAGGTGATCCCGTACACATAGTGTCCGACGACCTCGTCCGTGAGCGGCTTCCCATCGCGCGCATCGATGCGGACGGTCTTTCCCGTCACCTGGTCGTAGACGAAGAGATCGACGATCGGGTTCTGCGTCCCCGCCTTGGGATACGCCTCGATCATCACCGAGCCCTGCACCGCCGTCTGGTCCATCTGGAGCCAGTAGTCCTTCACCGGACTCTCATCGAACCGGTAGTAGGCCAACTGCTTCCCGTTCGGCGACCACCACATCGCGGTGATCTGATCGAGTTCTTCCCCATACACCCAGCTTGCCGTGCCGTACTTGATGCGCCGCTCCTTGCTCCCGTCCGTGGTGAGCTGGCGCTCCCCGGAGCCATCACGCGCCGAGATGAAGAGGTTGTTGTCACGATAGACGGCCTTCATCGCCGAATCCGCGGTCCACGCCTCGGTGTACTGACGTCCGCGCGCCGGCGCATTCATTCGGCGGGCCCCCATGCTGGCTCCGCCGTTCAACGGCCCTGCCTCACTGACCGCCTGGGTCGCCACGGTGAAGCGGAAGCGCTTGCCATCTCGCGTGAACTCGAACGAACTCCCGTCGTCGGCCCACTGCGGGGTGATGGCGCCAGACTTGACGCTCGATGCGAGCTTGGGCGCCATCGCGGCGTAGCGCTCATAGCCCGGCATCGTCCGAAGACGATCCTGTGCGTGGGTCGCCGTCGAGAGGACGAGGAGCGCGAGGAGGGACCGAACGAAGCGTGGGGACATTGGGAGAGGTGGGGATGGGGTCTGTGCAACCGATGCGTCAATTCTACCCCGCTGGCCTCGGCGCGCGAATGGCGCGACCTTCCCCCCGTCCCTGACCCCGCCCTGATGCCACGACGGATTCCGCTGCTCCTGATCCTCCCCGCCCTCCTCGCGGCGCGCCCCGTGCGCGATGAGCCCCCGCGCACCACGAAGGACGGCGTCTACACCGTGGCGCAGGCCGCTGAGGGCGAGGCGCTCTGGAGGGAGGTCTGCCAGTCGTGCCACCTCCCGGGAGCGCTGGTGACCCCCGCGACCACCACCAAGTGGTTCGGACGCCCACTCGCCGACCTCTACGGCTACATCCGCCGCGAGATGCCGCAGCTCGATCCCGGATCCCTCACCGACGATGAGTATCGGGTGGCCGTCGCCTATCTCCTGAAGCAGTTCCGAATGCCCGCAGGCATCACCCCGCTCCCAGCGGATTCCTCGGCACTCGCCGCCATCCGCATCGACTCCCTCCCCTCCGCCTCTCGCACAGGATCGCGCTGATGATACCGCTTCCCCGTTGGGCTCCGATCATCCTCCTCGCCGTCACGGTATCGGCGACGACCCCGACCACCGCCTCGAGCCAGGGGCCCTCCGCCACCGCACAGAGCGAGCTCCGCGACACGGTGTCGCTCTACACCACCGACCTCGCCGCGCTCAACCGGCGATGGACCGTCGACTACTCGGCGACGCGGCGCGAGCGCTTCCGTTCGTTTCATACAGAGTGGCAGGGCCGACTCGCCCGCATCGACTTCGACCGGCTCGGGCAAGAGGGCCGCATCGACTACGTGCTGCTCAACACGCGGCTTACCGCAGAACTCGATCGCCTCACCCGTGAGGAGCGGCTCGCCAAGGACATGGGGGCCTACGTCCCCTTCGCACCGATCATCACGGAATTCGAGGAGGCGCGACGCCGGTTCAACCCGATCGACCCGCAGTCGAGTGGCGCGACCCTCGCCGCCATGGCCAAAGAGATCGACAGTCTGACCCGCGTCGTTCGGGCCCGCGCCAACGCCACGATCACCCGCCCCGAGCGGATCGTCGGGCTCCGCACCGTCGCCTACCTCGATGACCTGCAACGCACCCTCCGCGACTGGCACCGCTTCTATACCGGTTATCACCCCCTCTTCACCTGGTGGACCGATGATCCGTACAAGCGGGTGACCGCGGCGATGACCCGCTATCAGACCGCGATCCGCGAGGTCATCGTCGGACAGAAGGCGGGGGAGGAGGAGCCGATCATCGGCGACCCCATCGGCGCCGCGGGCCTGGCGGAGGACCTGCGCGCCGAGATGATCGCGTATGAGCCCGCACAGCTCATCGCCCTCGCGGAGCGCGAATTCACATGGATCGAGCAGGAACAGCGCCGCGCCGCTCGGGAGATGGGGTTCGGTGATGACTGGCGCGCCGCCCTCGAGGCGGTGAAGCGGAAGTACGTCCCCGCCGGCGAACAGCCTGCGCTCATCAAGACGCTCGCGGAGGAAGCGATCGTCTTCCTCAGGGCAAAGGACCTCATCACCGTCCCCCCGCTCGCGGAGGAGATCTGGCGGATGGAGATGCTCTCCCCCCGCCAGCAGCTGGTCTCCCCCTTCTTCCTCGGCGGCGAGGTGATCCAGGTCTCCTATCCCACCGACTCGATGGCGCACGAGGATAAGCTGATGAGCATGCGCGGGAACAACCCGCACTTCTCCTCCGCGACGGTGCACCATGAGCTGATCCCGGGACACCACCTGCAGGGGTTCATGGCGAGCCGGTACCAGCCGCACCGCAGCGCCTTCAGCACCCCCTTCTGGACCGAGGGGTGGGCGCTCTACTGGGAGATGCTCCTCTGGGATCTGGATTTCCCCAAGTCACCCGAAAACCGGATGGGTTTCCTCTTCTGGCGCTCGCATCGACTCGCGCGAATCATCTTCTCGCTCAAGGTCCACCTCGGCCAGATGACGCCACAGGAGGCGGTCGATCTCCTCGTGAACCGCGTCGGCCATGAGCGGGCGAATGCCGAGGCCGAGGTCCGCCGCTCCTTCAATGGCACCTACTCGCCGCTCTATCAGGCGGCCTACATGCTCGGCGGCCTCCAGATCCGCGCGCTCCATCAGGAGCTGGTGCAGTCGGGGCGGATGACGAATCGCGCCTTCCACGACGCGATCATGCAGGGCGGACGGATGCCGATCGAGATGGTGCGCGCACGGCTCACGAACGCCCCGCTGACGCGCGACTACCGCGCGCAGTGGAAGTTCATCACGCCATAGGTCGGACGCAGGGCCGAGCGATCCCCCGGAGGAGGGGATCAGCGGAGCGCGATCCGAAGGTCGCGCTCCGCGAGGTTCCCGCCACAGATCACGATGCCGACCCGAGCGCCGGCGAGGGACCCGGTGAGCTCGCGAAGACCCGCGAGGCCGGCGGCACCGGCGCCCTCCGGCAGATTGTGCGTGGTCCGGATCAGATCGCGGATCGCGGTATAGATCGCTGCGTCGGAGACCGTCACGAAACCGGCCAGCCCGCGCCGGAGCGTCGCGAAGGTGAGCTCATAGGCGGACCCGGTCGCGATCCCTTCGGCAAAGGTGTCCGCGGGCTGACCGGTCCGTCGTACCCCATCGCGCCAGCTGTCGTATTGGGCCGGGGCGCCAGCCGCGCCGACGGCGAAGACCCGGAGGGCCGGCTGGTGCGCCGCCGCGACGGTGAGGGCCCCCACCGCCTGAGAACCGCCGCCCAACGCGATCACCAGGGCGTCCATCGGAGGGGCTTGTGTGAGCATCTCGAGCGTCATCGTCCCTGCTCCCGCCAGCACCAGGGGATCGTTGGTCGAATGCGCGATCGTCAACTCCCGCTCCACGGCGAGCGCGGCGCAGGCGGCGATCGTCTCGTCATAACAGCTACCGACCTCCACGAGCGTCGCACCCAAGGCGCGGATCCCCGCGTTCTTCTCGGGATTATTCCCTTCCGGAACACAGATCGTCACCGGGGTCCCGGTCAGTCGGCCGGCATAGGCGACACCCAGGCCGTGGTTCCCGGTGCTCGCCGCGATCAGCCCGCGCCGTCGCACCGCCTCGTCACGACCCAGCACGGTGTTGAGCCCATTGCGCACCTTGAAGCTCTGCGTCGGGTGATGGTTCTCGTGCTTCACCCACACCTCGATGCCGTGGCCCACGAGGGCATCGAGTTGCGGGTAATGCCGCATCGGGGTGGGCGGGAGATGGGGGCGGATCCGCGCCTCGGCGGCGACCACGTCGGCGATGGAGATCATCGACGTCCCCGGTCCATGAGCTCGAGCAACTCGTCATACATCGCGTCGGCGGTCGCCCCGCCGGCGCGGACCGCGGTCGCCGCGCAGTGCCGCAGGTGATTCCGCATGAGCTCACGGCTCACCCCGCGGAGCGCCTCTTGGACCGAGGCGATCTGCGTCATCACGTCGGCGCAGTAGCGATCCTCCTCCACCATCCGATGCAGCCCGCGGATCTGCCCCTCGATCCGCCGGAGCCGCGTGAGGTTCCGCCCCTTCACCTCCGCGTCGACCGCGACCGCGGCACGCCCCGCGGGGGCATGGGTCCCGCAGGCACAGGCCGAGGGCTCCTTCTTCGATCGACCGGTCATCACACGCTCCCGAGGTGAGAGGTCACGGAGGAGAGGGTAGGTACCCCCTCCCCCTATGTCAACCGAGACCGTCCCACTCGGTCGAGGCGTTGCCCCCACCCCCCGCCGGGGCGAACTTCACCGCATGCGCCTTACCGCCCCCCTCCGTCGCGGCCTCCTCGCAGCCCTCCTGCTCGCCCCCGCCCTCCTCTCGGCCCAGGATCGCCCTCTCTCCCGTTGGGAGAAGCAGGCACGTGACCTCCTGAAGGAACTGGTCGAGATCAACACGACGCTCACCACGGGGAACAGCGTCACTGCCGCCGAGGCGATGGCGAAGCACATGCGCGCCGCTGGCTTCCCCAGCGAGGATGTGGTCGTCGTGGAGAACGCGCCGCGGAAGGGGAACCTGATCGTGCGCTACCGGGGGCGGAACAGCTCCCGCAAGCCGATCCTCCTCCTTTCGCACATCGATGTGGTCGAGGCGAACCCCGCCGATTGGACCCTCCCGCCGTTCCAGTTCATCGAGAAGGACGGGAACTTCTACGGCCGCGGCGTCGCCGACGACAAGGACGAAGGAGCGATCCACCTCACGATCCTCCTGCGCATGAAGGCCGAGGGGATCGTCCCCGATCGCGACCTCATCGTCGCGCTGACGGCAGACGAAGAGGGCGGTCCCGCCAATGGGGTCGACTGGATCCTCAAGCATCGGCCCGAACTCCTCGCCGCCGAGTACGCCCTGAACGAGGGGGGCGGTGGCCGCGTGGAGAATGGACGGCGCGTCGCCAACGAGGTGCAGGCGAGTGAGAAGAAGGTCGCGAACTTCATCCTCGAGACGACGAACACCGGCGGCCATAGCTCACAGCCCCGGCCCGACAACGCGATCTATCAGCTCGCCATCGCGCTCGACCGTGTGGGCAAGTACCAGTTCCCCGTGCGCCTCAACGCCGTCACGCGCGAGTACTTCCGGCGACAGGCGACGATCTCCGGCGGTGAGGTCGGCCGCGCGATGACACGTATCGTCGCGAACGAGAAGGACGCCGAGGCCGCGCGTCTCATCTCGCGCGACCCAGCCAACAATTCGCGGCTCCGCACCAGTTGCGTGGCGACGATGCTCGAGGGGGGCCACGCGATGAATGCGTTGCCACAGCGGGCGCGCGCCACCATCAATTGCCGCATCCTGCCGGATGAGACCACCGATCAGGTGCGCGCGCAGCTCGCACGCACCATCGCGGACACGGGGGTGAAGATCCTCATCGAGCGCGCCGCCGAGGACAGCCCGCCATCGCCCCTCACCCCCGAACTCCTCCGCACGATCGAGGAGGCGAGCACCGAGCTCTTCCCGGGGATCCCCGTGGTCCCGACGATGAGCACCGGTGCCACCGACGGGCGCTTCCTCCGCGTCGCCGGTATCCCCGTCTACGGCGTCTCGGGACTCTTCTATGACACGCCGAACGCGCACGGGATGAACGAGCGCGCGCAGGCGCAGGCGTTCTATGATGGACTCGAGTTCATGTACCGACTCGTGCGGAAGCTCTCCGCCGGCCCCGGCGTCTGACCGGTTCGCCCGCACGATCCCCCTTCTGACCCCCCGAGCTGTCCATGGCGAAGATCACCGAGACCGATTGGATCTGGCGTGACGGATCCTTCATCCGTTGGCAGGACGCGCAGGTGCACCTCCTCGCGCACTCCGTGCAGTTCGGCTCCGCCGTCTTCGAAGGGATCCGCTGCTATGCCACACCGAAGGGCCCCGCGATCTTCCGGCTGCGCGAGCACCTCAAGCGCTTCCTCGATTCGTGCAAGATCTATCGCATGGATCCCCCATGGACGATCGATCAACTCGTCGAGGGATGCCGTGCCCTCGTCGCCAAGAATGCGCTCGAGGCCTGCTACATCCGTCCGATGGTGATCCGCGGCTACGGCGCCGCGGGGATGGTCCCCTTCGATAGCCCGATCGAGACCTATCTCCCCTGCTGGCCCTGGGGCGCCTACCTCGGCGACGCCGCCCTCGAGCACGGGGTCGATGCCTGTATCTCCACCTGGCACCGCGTCGCCCCCAATACGATCCCGGCCGCGGCGAAGATCGCCGGCAACTATCTCAGTGGACAGCTCATCAAGATGGAGGCGCTCCGCAACGGCTTCGATGAGGCGATCGCCCTCGGGCCGGATGGCATGCTCTCCGAGGGGTCGGGCCAGAACGTCTTCGTCGTCGACGAGGGTCGCCTCTACACCCCGCCGGTCGACGGCACCTTGCTCCCTGGCATCACTCGCAGCGCGGTGATCGCCATCGCGAAGGACCTCGGGATCGAGGTCGCGGTGCAGCCGCTCACCCGCGAGTCACTGTATACCTGCCAAGAGGTCTTCGTCTGCGGCACGGCGAGCGAGGTTACGCCGATCCGCAGCGTCGATCGCCTCCCCGTTGGCGCGGGGAAGCCCGGCCCGGTCTCCAAGGCGATCCAGGCCCGCTTCCTCGACGTCGTGAACGGCCGCACCGACGATACGCACGGCTGGCTGACCTACGTGCGCTGAGGTCCGGCGGCGTAGCAGCAGGGCCGTGTGAGGGAACCCTGCACTTCCCAGATGGTACGAGAGCGCATGACCACCCTCCTCGGCTCCACCCGCCGGGCTGTCGCCGCCGCCCTCCTCGCCGTCGCCCCACTCCCGATCGTCGCGCAACAACCGACCGCCGCCGAGCTCCTCACCGTCCGTGAGATCGACGATCTCACTCGTCCCATCGCCCAGCTTTCGGACGAGGCGCTGGAGCAGGTGCTTCGACTCCTCGCCGAGCGGCCGGCCTGGGCCATCGCCATGGGGCGCGCCTATCGACAGCAACCGGGTGACGTGCGTGCCGCGATCGAGAACCAGCGTCGGGTCGCCGTCGTCACCGTCCCCGTGCTCTCGCCGATGCCCGCCCCGGCGCCCGTGGTACAACCGCCTCCGTCGGTGGTGACGCCACCGACCGTCATCGGGCAGCCCGCGCCGGTCGTGGTACAGCAGCCGACGATCATCGTGCCGAACCCCGTCTTCGCGCCACCGCCGGTGATCGTCCATGCGCCGCCCATCGTCCATGTGCGTCCGTGGACCTTCTGGCCCTGGACGCGGACGATCGTCGAGCGCCCGATCTATACTGACCGCCGGCGGGAGCGGCGGGATGATGATCGTGGGCGCGAACGCGACGACCGGCGCCGCGTCGCGACGGTCACCCCCGATCGGCCACGGACCGCAGTTCCTCGATCTTCCGGCGCGCGTACCCCGTGAGCTCGGCTCCCACCGTGGGCAGCGTGACCAGCCGCTCGTAATACGACAGGGCCGTGACCCGGTCACGCTTGGTGCGCAGATAGAACTCGGCGATCCGCATGACCACCTGCGGATGTTCCGGGGCTCGCGTCTCCTCCTCGAGCCACGCCTGCTCGGCGCCCGCGAGGTCCCCGCGGATCACCAAGGTCTCGATGTGCGAGAAGGTGGGGACGTAGGGCGTGGTCTTCCCGGAGGGGTTCACGACCGCCTCCGCCGCCTTCCCCGCCCCCTGCACGACCGCCCGCTGGATCACGCGCCCCACGGCACCGGCGGCGAAGAGCCCGACGGCCATCGAGATCGCCCCCACCCGCACCCCTCCGAGCACGCGGACGAAGGTGAAGATGATGACCCCCGCCCCGACACAGACGATGGCGCCTCCCCATCCGTCGTGCAGCATCTCGTCGACGCTCTTGTACATGGGTCGAATGTACCTTTCGGGTATGTCCATGCCCACCTGCGCCCCTCGCGCCCTCCGCCTCGGCCTCCTGGCCTTCCTCCTCCCCTGTGCCACCACCACGGCTCAGGAGACCCTTCGGACCCAGCATCATGACGTCCGGCTCACCCTTATCGCCGATGGGCTGGCGAGTCCCTGGTCGGTCGCCTTCCTCCCGGGGGGCGATCTGCTCGTCACACAGCGCACGGGCCAACTCCGTGTCATTCGGAAGGGGAAGCTCCTCCCCGACACCGTGCCGGGGCTCCCGCCGATCCGCGTCGGTGGGCAGGGCGGCCTGCTCGATGTCGTCGCCCATCCCAAGTTCGCCGAGAATCGCTTCGTCTATCTGAGCTACTCCAAGCCCAACGCCGAAGGGAACCAGAGCACGACGGCGGTGATCCGCGCACGCTTCGAGAACGATCGCCTCACGCAGGTGACGGAGATCTTCGAGGCGCAGAAGTGGTCGCGCGGCATGGGCCACTACGGGTCCCGTCTCGCCTTTGATCGCGACGGCTATCTCTTCATCTCGCTCGGAGATCGGCAGGTGATGCCAGCGGGCCCGATTGACTCGCTCCTCAAGCATCCGGCGCAGAATCTCGCGACGCACCACGGGAAGATCGTCCGACTCCATGACGATGGCCGGATCCCAGCGGACAATCCTTTCGTGAACACCCCGGGCGCTCTCCCGCAGATCTGGAGCTATGGGCATCGCAACGTGCAGGGGCTCGCGGTGCATCCCACCACGAACCAACTCTGGGCCGACGAGCATGGCCCGCAGGGCGGCGATGAGCTCAACCTCGTGCAGGGCGGGAAGAACTACGGCTGGCCCGTCATCGGCTTCGGCGTGAACTACCGCACCGGAAGCGCGATCCATGTCGGGACGGCGCGCGCCGGGATGGAATCGCCGATCAACGTCTGGGTCCCCTCCATCGGCATCTCCGGGCTCACCATCTACACTGGAGACAAGTTCCCCCAGTGGCAGGGGCAGCTCTTCGTCGGTGGCTTGGTGGGCGAGCGTCTCACGCGCGTCGCGCTCGATGGGACGACGGTCAAGGAGGTCGAGAACCTGGTGCAGGACCGCGGCCGCATCCGCGATGTGCGGCAGGGCCCCGATGGGTTCCTCTATCTCGTCTTCGAGACGAGAAAGGGGGGGAGCCCCGCGCTCATGCGCCTGGAGCCCGCCCCCCGTCGCTGAGCAGGTGATGCTCAGCAGGTGACCGAGCGGCGCGTCATGATCGTGACGCGCCGCTCGTGCGTTACGGCGCGCGAACCGTGATGGTGATCGGCGCGCTGACCAGCTCGCGACTGATCACGCGATGGTCCGCATCCCCGAGCACCACGCGCAAGGTGTGTTTCCCCGGCGGGAGGGTGAGCTGCGTCTCGATCTGCCCCGCTCCATAGTGCCGGTGGGAGGGGTCGGCGGGTATCACCTCACCGATCGCCGGCGCCTCACGGTCGATCAGGATGTGGAAGTGTCCGGTATTGGAGAGCTTCACCCCCGCCGGCGCGATGCCGTAGTTGCGCAGCCCGAAGACCACCTCGAAGGTCGCCGGGACCACCGCGCCATCCTGCGGGACGCGAAGGAAGATCTCAGGCTTCGGGGCAGCCGCAGTCTGCGCGGCGATGGGAGCGCCCCAAAGGAGCGCGACGGTCAGGATGATGCGACGAAGCGTCATGGTCATAGAGGATGAATTCCCCGAGTGGGGAGAAAGGTTCCGGTCAGATGTGCGACGATGCACGAACGCGTCTCACTCCGGCAGCTGATCGATCCCACGGAGCAGCCGCGTGAAGAAGCCCACCGCCACACCGTAGTCCTCCACGCGGATCCGCTCGTTCACGCCATGGATCCGTGCCTGATCCCCATCGCCCATAGGCACTGGGAGGAAGCGGAACGCCTTGTCGGTATGCGCGCCCCAGTACTTGGCATCGGTCCCCCCCATCACGAGGTACGGCAGCACGGGAAGCTGCTCCGCAGGCACCAAGGAGCGGATGGTCGACGCCACCAATGCGTACGCCGGGGAGTCCACCGACGACATCGGCGAGGGATTCACCCGCACGCTATCCATGTAATCGATCGTGACGAGGGTGTCGTTCACGATCTCCCGCACCCGCGTGAGCACGCTCTCGTGCGTCTCCCCCGGTCGGATGCGGAAGTTGACGATCGCCTCTGCCACCGGTGGCAGCACATTGTCCTTCACCCCGGCCTCGAGCATCGTCGGAGCTGTCGTGGTGCGCAGCAGTGCCGCGCCCAGCGGACTCCCGAGCATCGCACGCTCCACCACCGGCGCGGTCAACCAGAGATTCGCCAGCGCCACCCGCTGTCCGAACGACGCATAGGGCGCCATCGCCTCCAGCATCCCACGTGTCGGCCCCTCGATCGAGGCCGGGAAGGGATTGGCCTCCAACGCCATCACCGCGCGGCTCAGCGCTCCCACCGCGGTGCGCGAGGGCGGCATCGACGAATGCCCCCCATTGGCCGACGCGGTCAGACGGAAAGAGACATAGCCCTTCTCCGCGATCCCGACGATCGCCGCGCGCCCTTGCACCCCCGGGATCACCCCGCTCGCAAGGAACCCGCCCTCGTCCACCACGAGCGCCGGCTTCACCCCCCGCGCGACCAAGGTGTCGACGATCGCACGCGCACCGAACCGGCCGCCGTTCTCCTCATCGTGCCCGAACATCAGATAGACCGTTCGCGGGGGGACATATCCCGACTCGATCAGGCGCTCCACCGCCTCGAGCGTCGCAAGCACCGTCGTCTTGTCGTCGAGCGTTCCACGCCCCCACACATATCCATCGGAGATCACCCCACCGAACGGCGGATGCGTCCACTCGGCGAGATTCGCCTCCGGCACCGGCACCACGTCCATGTGGCCCATCAACACCACCGGCGCCTTCGAGGAGTCGCTCCCCCGCCAGGTGTAGAGGAGACTCAATCCACCAATCAGCTCACGCTGCAGTGTGGCGTGCAGGCGCGGGAACTCCGCGGCCACCAGCGCGTGGAAGGCACGGAAGGCCCCCGTGTCGATCGGCGCCCCCGAGGCGTACGAGACGGTCGCGAGGCGCACCGACCGCGCGAGGCGACTCGCCGCCTGCTCCGCATCGATGGCGATCGCCTCCACCTCGCCGACGGCAGCGGGCGGTGCCGGGAGGCGCATGGCATTGCTCACGAGGACCGCACCGAGCGCCACGACACCGACGACGAGGACGAGCAGGATCTTCTTCACGGCCACTCCGGGAGAGGTGGGGATGCCGGAATATCCATGGCTCCGCCACCTTTCTCCAACCAGCATGGCCACTCCGCCCCCCCTCCCCACGCCACCGCGGCGCATCCTCGTCGGGGCGTCAGATGCCGCCGCGGTCGCCGCGCGCATCGCCGCCGCGCGCCCCGACCTCGAGCTCCGCGCGATCCCGCATCCGCAGGTCACCGACGCGGACCTCAGCTGGGCCGAGTGCTACGTGGGGTTCCGTCGACCGCCCGTCGCGACCATGGGGGGCGTGCGCTGGGTGCACTCCACCGGGGCCGGCGTCGATCCCTGGCTCGCCCCCGACGCGCTCGCGCCCGCCACCCTCCTGACCCGCTCCCCGGAGCGCTTCGGCCCCGCCATTGCTGAATGGGCGGTGGCGCGGATCCTCGCGGAATCGCAACAGCTCGGAGCGCTCGCCGCGGCGCAACGTGAACGCCAGTGGGCCTCCCTTACCCCGAGCCGCATCGCCGGTCGCACCGCCCTGATCCTCGGCACCGGTGAGATCGGCTCATCGATCGCGCACCTACTCGCCGCGCTCAGCGTTCGAGTGATCGGGATCTCGCGGTCCGGGCAGGCATCGGATTCCTCCGCGCCATTTCACACGGTGCACACACCCTCGGCGCTCCCATCCCTCGTCGCTGACGCCGATTGGATCATCGCCGTCCTCCCCGACACCCCGGCGACCCGCGGGCTCCTCTCGCGTGACGTGCTCTCCCGCTGCCGCGGGGCGATGCTCCTCAACGCGGGGCGCGGCGCCGTGCTCGATGAATCCGCACTCCCGGAGGCGCTGGAGAAGGGCTGGCTCCGCGCCGCGGCACTCGATGTGTTCCAGACCGAGCCGCTCCCGGCGGATTCCCCACTCTGGACCCATCCGCGGGTCACGATCTCCCCACACAACTCGGGCCCGACGACGATCGCCGGCGCGGCGGATGGATTCCTCGAGTGTCTGACGACGATCGAGCGCGGGGAGCGCCCCCGCTGGGCGATCGATCTCGGGCGGGGCTACTGAGCGAGCCGGCCCCGCCGCCGGGAGACCCACCCCGCGGCCAGGGCCAGCATCCACGCCACGAACAGATAGAACACGAGGATCCCCAGCGCATTCTTGAGCGCCCCGATGAGTCCGAGGGTCCGTACATCCACGAAGAAGTACGGATAGGTACCTAAGACCTCACCCCGCCCGATCACATAGACGAAATAGGCGAAGGGGTAGAGGCTCAACGTGCCGGCCTGCGACAGGAACTTCGCCCCGGCCGCATCCGCCGTCGTCACCCAGTACACCGCGAAGAGCGAGGGCACCAGATAATGGAACGCGAGGTCGGTCCAGGCGGCGAGCCCGGTCGGGTTGTACTGGGCACTCAGCAGCACGTGATACGCGATCCCGACGACGACGATCGCCGCCGCCGCGGTCCAGGTGGTTCGCAGATCACGAAAGAAACCCGCGGCCACGCTCTTGGGCGCGACCGCGGGAATCGTGATGACCAACGCGACGAGCAGGTTGGTGAGGATCGTGAAGTAGCCGAGGAGATCGACCATCGACATCCAGGGCGTCCGGGGGTTCCCGAACGGATCCACCCCACTCGAAAGGTTCAGCCCGATCTGCAGGACCAGGGCCGCCCAGGCGAGGGCGGCCGTCGTGGTCCCGAGGATCAGCCGCACTCAGAGAAGCCGCAGACGTGACACTTCACGCACCCTTCGGCGAACTCGAGTTGGCTCCCGCAGTCTGGGCACGTGCCAATGAAGGCATCGCCGCCATTCACCGCGTCGAACTGCATCTGCGCGCCACCGACGGTGACGACCGGCGCCAGGGCTGGCGTGGCCTGCGGTGCGGCACCCGTGAGGAGTTCCTGCTGCACGCCCTGCTTGGAGCGCATCCAATCCTCGAGCGCGAGCCCGATCGCGTCAGGCATCGAGAGGACCTTGCTCGGGCCAAGGCCCACCGCACGATCCGACGAGATGCCGCGAAGCTGACGGTGCACCTGCTGGATCGAGATCCCCGAGCGGAGCGCGAGCGAGATCAACCGCCCGACCGCCTCGGCGTCGGCCATCGCCGAGCCACCCGCCTTGCCAAGGTTGATGAAGACCTCGAACGGCTGGCCCTTATCGTCCTCGGTGATGTGCACGAACATCATGCCGAGCGGCGTCTCCTTGCGGATCGCCGTCGAGCGGAGGATGTCCGGGCGCGAGCGCTTCTGGCGGCGCTGGAGGTTCTCCGCCTCCGCATCGAACAGGAGCTTCTTCAGACGATCGTTGTCGCTGGTGACCTCGGCGAGCTGGCCCTTGAGCTCGGCGAGTTCACGCTTGGCGGCCGCATCTTCCTTGGCCCCATCGCGCTTCGCGGCCGCATCGGCGGTCGCACCGGTCGAGAGCACCTGACCGTCACGCGAGCCGTCGCGGTACACGGTGACGCCCTTGCACTTCATCTCGTAGGCGAGCTCGTAGATCGCGCGCACATCCTCACGAGTCGCGGTGTGCGCGAAGTTCGTCGTCTTGGAGATGGCGGAGTCACAGTGATCCTGGAACGCCGCCTGCATGCGGATGTGCCACTCGGGCGTGATGTTGTTCGCCGTCGCGAAGACGCGCTGCCACTTGGCCGGCACTTCGGACTGCTGCACCGAGCCCGTCTTGGCGATGCGCTCCATGAGGGCATCGGAGTACCACCCCTCCTGCTTCGCGATCGCGACGAAGTCCTCGTTCACGTCCGGCATCATGACGCCGGCCTGATTGCGCATGAAGGCGACGGCGAAGAGGGGCTCCAAGCCCGACGAGCAGCCGGCGATGATCGAGATCGTCCCGGTCGGGGCGACGGTGGTGACGTTGCAGTTGCGGAGCTTCATCTCGGGGCGGATGCGCTGCCCCGCCTCGTCACGCGCGCAGGTCGCGTCGGGGCCCCAGATCGAGCGCTCCCACTCCGGGAAGGCGCCACGCTCCTCGGCCAACCGCACCGACTCCTTCTTCCCCTCGACGTCGACGAACTCCATGACCTTGCGGCCGAACTCGACCCCTTCGGCGCTGTCGTACTGGATGCCGAGGCGGATGAGCGCGTCGGCGAAGCCCATCACCCCGAGCCCGATGCGACGGATGCGCTTGGCGAGCGCGTCGATCTCCGGGAGCGGGTACTTGTTCGCATCGATGATGTTGTCAAGCATCCGCGTGGACAGGTGGATGTCCTTCGCGAAGGCCTTCCAATCCATCTCGCCATCGACCACATAGTAGCCGACGTTGATCGAGCCGAGGTTACAGACATCGTACGCAAGAAGGGGCTGCTCGCCGCACGGGTTGGTCGCCTCGTAGGCGCCGAGGTGCGGAACGGGGTTGTAGCGGTTGGCCTCGTCGATGAAGAAGACGCCCGGCTCACCGGTGCGCCACGCCCCCTCGATCATCTTGTCCCACACCTGACGGGCGTCGAGCTGGCCGACGACCGCCTTGGAGATGGGATCGATGATGTCATAGGATGCCCCCGCCTTGAGGGCCTCCATGTACTTCGAGGTGATGGCGACCGAGATGTTGAAGTTGGTGATCTTGGTCAGGTCCTCCTTGCACGTGATGAACTCCATCACGTCGGGGTGATCGACCCGAAGGATCCCCATATTCGCGCCGCGGCGCGTCCCCCCCTGCTTCACCGCGTCGGTCGACGCGTCGTAGAGCTGCATGAACGAGACCGGGCCGCTGGCGACGCCGGTGGTCGAGCGCACCATCGACCCCTTCGCGCGGATCCGCGAGAAGGAGAAACCGGTGCCGCCGCCGCTCTGGTGGATGAGCGCCATCGAGCGGAGCGTGTCATAGATGCCGCTGTGGCCGTTGGAGAGCGCATCGTCGACCGGGAGCACGAAGCAGGCCGAGAGCTGCCCGAGCGGGCGGCCGGCGTTCATGAGCGTCGGCGAGTTCGGCTCGAAGCGACGCTGCGTCATCAGTTCATAGAACTGACGCGCGACCTTTTCCACCTGCTTCTCCGTGGCGCCATAGCGACGCTCCGGCTCTGCGACGGTCGTCGCGACCCGCCAGAACATGTCCTCCGGCGTCTCCACCGACTTCCCGGACTTGTCCTTCACCAGATAGCGCTTGTCGAGAACGGTACGCGCGTTCTGAGACAGCGTCGCGGGGGTCGATGGGGGGGTCACCGGAAGAGCCATTGCTACATCTCCAACAAAGGGTGGCGAGGGGTCGAGGGGGTCCAAACTACGCGACTCGTGAAGCCGCGCAAGCACGTGGCAAACCCCATCAAGAGAAGGACTTACGAACGAGATATCACGAAACGGCCAGGCGCCCAGAGTTTTCCACGACCATCCCAGTGTCGCCTCCCTCCTGCATCTTCGCGACACCCGAACAGCACCAGAACCTCGACAGCGCTACGACCGGCAAGCACTTGATTCACAATCACTTAGCGACCTCCCACCTCGACACCGAACAGCCGGCGCCAGCGCGGGACGGGGAGTGTACCCCGATGTCGTCACCGGCGCCAGTCCTTGCTCCGTTCCGCGTGCCCCGCTACTCCCGACGCCAATCACCTGAGCCCTCAACCCCAATCCTCGACCGTCGCGACATGCACCACGGCGCCATCCCCTATCGTCACGTGCGCACCGATCGTGCACGAGATACCGGGATCGGCGTGCAACTCCGCCACATCCTGCGCATCGCCCGCCTCACCGATCACGATGCGATCACGACCCCCGCGCAGCACCGCCGTCGGCCAGACGCTCACATCGTCCCGCAGAATCACATCGCCGACGACGACCGCACTCGCATGCACCCACGCCCCTGCCGCGATCTGCAGCGTACCGATCGACGCCGCTCGCATCCAGCCTCCTCGCCTGAGACCCCCAAAATACTCCCGCCCCCCTCCACGGGCCCGTATATTCGGCAGGTACCGTCGTGCACCCTTGGGGGCTCGGCGTTCAGCGACCGACGCCCCACCCCACGCGAGTGGCCATCGAGGAACCGGTGAGCGAGAATCAGAAGATCTGCCCCACCTGCGGCACCGAGTATCCCCTCTCCGAGCGCTTCTGTCCGCGCGACGGCACCGCATTGCGCGCCGCCGCCAACCAGACTGACCTCCTCGGCTCAGTCGTCGCCGATCGCTATCACATCCTGAAGAAGCTCGGCGCCGGAGGGATGGGCACCGTCTACCTCGCCGAGCATGTGAAGATGGGGCGCAAGAGCGCGCTCAAGGTGATGAACCCGGGGATGAACACCGACCCGGACGCCGTGGCGCGCTTCAATCGCGAGGCCTCCAACGCCTCGCGCCTCAGCCACCCGAACATTTGTGGCATCTACGATTTCGGAGAGACCACCGACGGGATGATCTACCTCGCGATGGAGTTCATCGAGGGGTCGGCGCTCACCGATATCATCGAGAAGGGTGGCCCCCTTCAACCCGCCCGCGCCGCGAGCATCATCCACCAGACCGCCGACGCGCTCCAGATCGCGCACGACGCCGGTATCGTCCACCGTGACCTGAAGCCCGATAACATCATGGTCGCGAAGAATCGCGACGGGTCGGACCTCGTGAAAGTGGTGGACTTCGGCATCGCGAAGGCGAGCACGAGCGAGGCGCAGAATGTCACCAAGACCGGGATGGTCGTCGGCACGCCGGAGTACATGAGCCCCGAACAGCTCGCCGGGGACAAGCTCGACGGGCGCTCCGACATCTACGCGCTCGGGCTCGTCGCCTTCAACTGTCTCACCGGGGCCCTCCCGTTCTCCGCGACCTCGGCGCAGGAAGCGATGATCATGCGCCTCACCGACATGCCGCGCGCGCTCGCCGAGGTCCGGCCCGACGTCGCCTGGCCCGAGGCGGTGCAAGCGACGCTCGACCTCGCCCTCGCCCGCGACGCCAAAGACCGCTATCAGAGTGCCGCACAGTTCGGACGGGAGTTCGCGAGCGCGCTCGCCGCGATGCCGGCGCATCCCACCGACGAGGCCGGCACGGTGGTCATGAGCGCCCCCGCGACGGTCGCGGCGCGTCCCCCGATGCCCCCCACCCGCGTCGGGGGCCGTGCCGCGGCGAGCGGCGGCACGACCACTACCGTGGCCCCCGCGCCCAAGAGCAAGACCCCCCTCGCCCTCGGCGGGGTGGGTGCGGCGCTCGCTATCGCGGTCGTCGCCTGGAAGATGGGACTGATCGGCGGCGCCGCAGCGACGGTGACGAGCACGCCACCCGCATCACTCGCGGCAGCGGAGAGCACGACCGCGGCGCCGACGACGCTCCCCACACCGAATGGTTCGACGCAGTTGATGTCGAACCCGCAGCCCGGGGCTGGTGCGATCGCGACCCCAACGTCGACACCGGCTGGCGCCCCGCGCACGGCGACCCCGGCCCCTGCGCCGACGGCTGGGACGAGGACCGCCCCCGCCGTGAGTCCGACCGCAGGCCCCGCGAATCCGGCCCCGACCCCCAGCGCGCCGGCATCGGCCGCGCCGAGTCCGATGACGCAGCTGGAGGGGTGGCTCCGCGAGGTCCAGGCCAGCGCCGCGACTCCCTCCACCGCGCGGCGCGTCCTCGGCGATCTCCAACAGATCCAAGGCTCCCTCGCCGGCAACGCGCTCGCCGAATCGTATTACGTGCAGATGCTCGCCTATACCAAACTCGAGGATGAGGTCGGGGTCTGTCGCGCCGCGCGCCAGGTGCGGGCGTTGCACAATGAGCGGCCCCGCATCACCCTCGCGACACGCGCGATTGAGCTCTTCGGATGCGACAATCCGTGACCACCCCAGTCACGGCCGGGACCGTCTCGATCGAGGTGGTCGGCCGCACCGATGTGGGGCGCCGACGTGAGCACAACGAGGATGCCTTCCTAGTCGCCGATCTCTCCGCCGCGGTCGCCGCGCGGGCGGTGACGGAGGAGCGAGAGCGGCTCGTCTGGCCGCCGCGCCCCATGGGAGCACGCGGGGCGCTCTTCATCGTCGCCGATGGCATGGGCGGCGCGGCCGCGGGAGAGCTCGCCAGTCAGATGGCCACGGCCGTGATCCTCGAGGAGGTCCAGACGCAGTGGGGGAACACCGCAGCGACGGATCCCGATCACTTCGCGCAGACGCTGCGCCAGGCCACCGAACGCGCCAATCAGCGGATTCACGCGCACGCCACCTCCAACCCCGATACGAAGGGGATGGGGACCACGGTGACCCTGGCCGGATTCTTCGGCGATACGCTCTATCTCTGCCAGGTGGGCGATTCACGCGCCTATCTCGTCCGTCGAGGCGTTGCCACCCAGATCTCCAAGGATCAGTCGCTCATGCAGCGGCTCGTCGACGCTGGAGAGCTCACGCCAGAGGAGGCCGAGGTCTCCGAGCGACGTAACATCATCCTGCAGGCGTTGGGCCCCGAAGCGCGCGTCAAGGTCGATCTCACTGTGCAACGCGTGCAACGGGGTGATCTGCTGGTGGTCTGCTCCGATGGTCTCTCCGGCCAAGTGCGAGGCCCCGAAATCGCCACGCTCCTCAGCTCGGCCCCTACCCTCGAGACGGGGTGTGATGCGCTGGTCGATCGCGCGAATGCCACCGGAGGACCCGACAACATCACCGTGATTGTGGCCCGCCTCGACGGCGCCGGCCTGCCGCCGTCCCTCGCGGAGGTCCCTCGTCATCAGGTCTACTCGGGTCCCCCGGAGGATCGGGCGACGATCCAGATCGACCGCACCGCGATCGACTCCGCCACCACGGCAGCCCACGTGAGGGGAGAGGCGGAGGCGAAGGGCGAACTGGTCCCGCAGACGAGGGTCGCCGCGCGGCCGGCCGCCAAGCGCCCGGCCGCTTCGCCAGACCCATCCCTTGCTCCGTCCCTCACGGTCTTCGCGGTGCTTGTCCTCATCTTCGTCGCCTTGGGGATCCTCCTCAGTTGAACGGCATCGAGTTCCACTTCAGTCGGGGTAGCCACTCCGGCACGCGCGTCCGGCTCACTCAGGCGGTGATCCGTATCGGGCGACACCCAGAAAACGATCTCCGCTTCCACGTGGAGCTTGACCGCGACGCGTCTTCCCGTCACGCCGAGATCCGGCTCGAGGAAAGTCGCTACGTCCTCACCGATCTGGGTAGCACGAATGGGACGATCCTGAACGGCGAGCGGATCTCAGGGCCACGCCTTCTCCACGATGGTGACACGATCGAGTTCGGGGCGAACGGGCCCTCGGTCCGCATCACGATCTTCGCCATCGGCGAACCGCGTCCTGAGGTGCGACAGACACGCTCCTCGACACCGCTCCGAGGGGAGCCCGCGACGGTCGCCCACCCGAAGAAGAACACGGAGGTGCGGATCGCCGAGGCGGTCCGTCAGGAGACCAGCTCGCTCCGTCGGTTGGTCCTCATCCTGGTCGTGCTGGTGGTGGGCGGGGGCGCGGTCGCCTTGGCGATCACCATGCGGACCGCGCGGGCCGGACAAGCGGCTCTCGCCTCACTCGTCACTACCAACGACTCCCTCTCACGTCTTCTCGACGCTCGTCTCTCCCAGACCGGGGTCGGTTCGGCAGCCATCCAGGAGGCGCGCGCCGAGATCGACCGCCTCTCGGCAGAGCTGCGCTCCACGCAGCAGCGCGGGGAGAACGTCTCCTCCATCGCCGATCGCCTGCGCGCATCGCAGGAGCGGACCGCCTCCTTCGCGCGGACGGACTACGGCGCGATCCTCGCGGCGAACAAGGCGGCGGTCGTCTTCGTCGCCGTGGAGCTTGAGAGCGGGGAAGCGGCGACCGGCACGGGGTTCAATCTCCTCCCCGATGGACTGATCGTCACCAACCGGCATGTCGTGCAGCCGCCGAATGGCCAGGTGGCCAAGCGGATTGCGGTGGTATTCGAAGGGACCAAGGGGGAGTGGCGCTTCGCGACCGTGGAGTCGGTCAGCGAGACCGACGAGCTCGCCTTCTTGCGCATCACGCGACCCGGCCCCTACCCGACTATCAGCGGGATCGCCCGCGACAGTGACAAGGTGCGACTCGGGGATCCCGTGGCGATCCTCGGCTTCCCGCTCGGGAACGCGACCGCCGGGATGGAGGGGAGCATCAACACCCTGCGTCCCGCCGCGACCCTCGGCATCGGGACCGTGAGCAAGACGTTGGCCGAGAACATCCAGCTCGACGCCTACGCGGCCCAGGGCTCGAGCGGATCGCCCGTCTTCGATGCCCGTGGCCTGGTCATCGGCGTGTTGTTCGGTGCCGCAGGGGAGAGCGGTGGCCGCATCGTCTACACGGTGCCATCGGCGCGACTCGTCGCGCAGCTCCCCGCCGACGCGCGCCGGACGGTGCGGTAGCCCGCTCCTCGCCGCGGCGCGTTGGCCGCGGGGCGCCCGGTCAGAGCAGGCGCCGAGCCACCCCTTCCTGCATCGCGCGGTCCGTGCTCCAGGCGCAGAACACCTGCGTCCCAGATACCTGGCGCGCGACCTCAGGGGGACCAAAGACGACGACGGCATGCCGCGAGGGGGCAAGGGCGAGCACCAGCGCGTCACCCTCGACCGCATCGCGAGACGGATGGACGCGGAGCTCGACACCCGCCGCCTGCAACGTCGCGACAAAGGGGAGGAGTGATACCCGATCGCGATCGTGCACGATCGTCTCGACCTCGACCACGGATCCCACGGCGCCCCCGACCCCGCTCCACGACCCGCTCACGGGATGCACGAGGAGATCGGCAACCTGTCGGGCCCAGAGCAGATCGTCGAGCGTCGGCTCCCGGGTCTCCCGTGGGACCGCCCATGCGGACCAGAATCGTCGGCGCTCTGCGCTGGCCTCGATCATCTCGTCGGTGATCGACCCGGCATCGACGGCGACCGCCAGCGCCTCGACCGCGCCACCGAGATCGTCGGACGCCAGGACGAGATCGCAGCCGGCACGCACGGCATCGACGGTCGCAGGCACCGCGCACTCAGGTCCACCCAGTGCCATCGCATCGGCGCGGTCGCTCACCACGAGGCCATCGAACGCGAGCTCCTCCCGCAGGAGCGCTCCGATCAGACCCGGCGAGTGGGCGGCAACCATCCCCTGCCGATCGAGTCCGGGAAAACAGACGGTGCCGACGAGGACGCTCGCAACCCCGGTGTCACAGGCCCCGCGAAAGGGCACGAGATCGGTGGCCCAGAGCATGCGGGCATCGGTGTCGATCCTCACGGGGGTCCGCTGGGGATCGACTATCGCCCGCCCCGACCCAGGGAAGTGCCGCGCACAGGCGAGGACGCCCTGCGATTGACAGGCATCGATCCACGTGACGGCGTCTTCCGCCACACGCTGGGGATCCTCACCGAAGGAACGCGCGCTGCGATCGAGTGCCGTGCCCACATGGGCGATGTCGGCGACCGGGGCGAGCGCCCAGTTCACGCCGAGTGCACGCAATTGGCGCGCGGTCAGGTGCGCCGCACGCCGGATGGCATCGTGGTCGCGGAGCGCGGCGAGGGCGCGGAGTGGCGGGAGCGGTGTCATCTCCGGCACCAGGCTCCCGACGCCGGCGGACGCCTCCATCGCGATCAGCAGGGGCGCTGGTGCCCGTCGATGCAGATCGTCGGTCAGCGCACGGACGGCCGCGGCGGGACCGCCACGGACCTGGAAGGCCTGCACTCCGAGCTCGAAGGCATCATCGATCAGGGCCTCGAGGTGCGAGAACCCCGCCTGAGGGTCCCACCAGAGTTCGGGGACGAGGTAGGCGCCCAGCGCACGCATGGATCAGCGCGCGTGCGGTGCGTTCATGCGGGATACCAGGCACCCAGCACGCGAGGACCGCGCGCGCCGGTGGCACTCGGGACGTTCCCGGCGCGACGTCGGAGATGACACCACCCGAGGTAGGCGAAGGCCACCGCCTCCTTCGCCTCGCCATCGAAGTACACCGCATCGAAGGGCCGCACGTGTCGCGGGCTCAGCACCATCGCGATCGCCTCGCGCAGGACCGGATGCCGCACGCCACCGCCCGAGAGGAGGACCTCCTCGACCGGCTCGGGGATGAAGCGCGCGAAGGCGCGCTCGATGCTCCGCGCGGTGAACCACGCCGCCGTCGCGATGATGTCCTCGTCCCGCACCTCGCCGCGCGCCACACGACAGCGCTCGATGAACGATGCGATGAAGGCCGGCGTGTACCGCTCGCGCCCCGTGCTCTTCGGTGGCGGCACCTCGAACCAGGGATCGGCCAGCAGCGCCTCGAGCACCGATTCGATCGGACGTCCCGCCTTCGCGAGCGCGCCGTCCACGTCATAGGGCAGCGCGGGCCGCAGCATTCGTGTGACGCCATCGAGCACCGCGACGCCGGGGCCCGTGTCAAAGGCACGCACCCCCTCGAGCACCCCGCGCGGCGGCACCACGGTGCAATTCCCGATCCCACCGAGGTTCTGGAGCACCCGCCACTTCGCATCGTCAGAGAAGAGCGCGGCATCGGCGAGCGGGACGAGCGGCGCGCCCTGTCCGCCCGCTGCCACATCGCGCTCACGGAAGGCGGCGATCACCGGGATCCCGGTCCGCTCCGCGATCACCGCCGGTTGCCCGAACTGCCAGGTCCCATGCGGCGGCTCGTGCCAGACGGTGTGGCCATGCGAGGCGATCGCCGCGATCTCGTCGCGGGCGACGCCGGCCTCGGCGATCGCGGCGATCGCGGCATCAGCCAACCACCCACCGAGCGCGAAGTCGAGCCGCGTGTACTCGCTCGGCGTCGCACGCACCAACGCCGCCGCGAGCCGCTCACGCGTCGGTGCGTCGTACGGTCGCTGCACCTGCGCGAGCAGCTCCACCGCCATCCGTCCGTCGACCTCGGTGAATCGCACGACGGCCGCCGTGATCCCATCGAGCGAGGTCCCCGACATGAGGCCGACGAGCACCTGTCCCCTGGTCCCTGTCATCCGATCCCTATTCGACCGGTGGCGGCGCATCCGACACCACGCGCCGGATCACCCCACCCGCCTCGGCCAATCGCGCCCGCGCCTCGGCCGCCGAGAGCCCGAGCTTCTGCATCGTGATCGCGACCTTCACACGCCCGTCGGCGGAGGCGAGGGTCTGCCGCGCCGCCTCACGCGTGAGTCCGCAGGTGATCATCATCAGGCGCTCCGACCGGTCGCGCAGCTTGTCGTTGGTCGCCTGCAGGTCGACCATGAGATTGCCGTACGTCTTCCCGATCCGTACCATCGCGCCGGTGGTGAGCATGTTCAGCACCAGCTTGGTCGCGGTCCCCGCCTTGAGACGGGTCGAGCCGGTGACCACCTCGGGACCGGTGATGGGGAGGATCGCGACATCGACCAGGTCGAGGAGGGCGGTCGCCGGCGGCGAGCAGGCGAGGATCACCGTCGTCGCGCCGACCGAGGCCGCATACTCAAGCGCCGCGCGCACGTAGGGCGTCGTCCCACTCGCCGCGATCCCGACGACGACATCCCCTGGGGCGACCCCGGCCGCC
>CAXRBM010000154.1:0-16525 GCA_964228675.1 Gemmatimonadaceae bacterium | reverse complement strand
CCCTATCTCGATCGCGCGTTGGTGGCTGCCGAGCTGCCGCTGGTTCCCTCGACGCAGCTGGCCGAGGGGCAGGATGTCGAGAAGCAGCTCGATCGCTGCCTCGCGGCGCGCCCCGACCTCACAGTCTGTGGACTCGGACTCGCGAACCCGCTGGAGGCGGAGGGGCTCCGCACCAAGTGGAGCATCGAGCTCGTCTTCTCGCCGATCCAGGGGTTCGATCAGGCGGGGGATCTCGCCGAGCTCTTCGCCAGGCCCTTACAGCGCATCGCGCGATTGAAGGTCTAGTCGATGCAGCTCACCCTCTGGACCTACGAAGGCCCCCCTCATGTGGGCGCGATGCGCGTCGCGACCTCGATGGAGGGGGTGCACTACGTGCTGCACGCTCCGCAGGGCGACACCTACGCCGATCTCCTCTTCACGATGATCGAGCGGCGGTCGGCGCGCCCCCCGGTGACCTATACCACCTTCCAGGCGCGCGATCTCGGTGGCGACACCGCCAATCTCGTGGTGACGGCGGTGCGAGACGCGTACGAACGCTTCAAGCCGCGCGCCCTCTTGGTGGGGGAGTCGTGCACCGCAGAGCTGATCCAGGATCAGGCGGGCGCGCTCGCGATGGGGATGCAGCTCCCGATCCCGGTGGTCCCGCTCGAGCTCCCCTCCTACTCCAAGAAGGAGAACTGGGGGGCCTCGGAGACCTTCTATCATCTGGTGCGGACGCTCGTCGGATCGACGGCGCGTCCACGTCCCGAGCGCGGTGGTCGACGCCCGCGCGTGAACCTCCTCGGTGCCACCGCGCTCGGCTTCCGTTGCCGCGACGATGTGCGTGAGGTACGGGAGCTCCTCCAGACGATCGGGGTCGATGTGCATGTCGTCGCGCCGCTCGATGCGACGCCAGAGACGCTCGCGACGCTGACCGACGCCGACGCCAACGTGGTGCTCTACGGCGAGATCGGCTACACCACCGCCGCCTGGCTGCAGCGGGTGCATCAGATGCCGATGATCCGCACCGTGCCGATCGGCGTGGGGGCGACACGTGATTTCCTCACTGAGGTCGGGACGGTGCTTGGTGTCGACGTCCGTGTAGCGCTCGAGTCACCGGCGGCACGACTCCCTTGGTACTCGCGCTCGGTGGACTCCACCTACCTCACCGGGAAGCGGGTCTTCGTCTTCGGCGATGCCACGCATGCGATCGCCGCGGCGCGCATCGCCCGCGACGAACTCGGCTTCGAGGTGGTCGGACTCGGGACCTATTCGCGTGAGATGGCGCGCGAGGTGCGCGAGGCCGCGCAGCAATACGGCCTCGAGGCGCTGATCTGTGACGACTATCTCGCGGTGGAGGAGGCGATCACCGCCGCCGCACCCGAACTCGTGCTCGGGACGCAGATGGAGCGGCATATCGCCAAGCGGCTGCACATCCCCTGCGCGGTGATCTCCGGTCCCTTCCATGTGCAGGACGTCCCCGCGCGGTATAGCCCACAGATGGGGTGGGAAGGGGCGAATGTGATCTTCGATGCCTGGGTCCATCCGCTGATGATGGGGCTCGAGGAGCATCTGATCACGATGTTCAGCGAGGACTTCGAGTTCGGGGAGGCGGGGAGCCACCTCGGCGCGCGTGGTGGCCATGCGAGCTCCGCCGGTGCCGATGGGGGCACGGCCGTGTTGGAGGCCTCGGCGCCGATCGCGACGGTCACCGTGGCGGCCGATCCATCGGTGCCGGTCTGGACCGCTGAAGGGGAGAAGGAGCTCAAGAAGATCCCCTTCTTCGTTCGGAAGAAGGCCCGTGCGAATACCGAGCGCTTCGCCGCCGAGCGTGGGATCACCCCGATCGACGTGACGACGCTGTATGAGGCGAAGGCGCACTATGGCAAGTAAGCGCGCCGCTGCTGCCGTGCCGATCCGTGTGGTCGTGGTGACGCTCGATGCGCACCTCGCCGATGCGTTCGGGCGCGCGCAGCAGATGCTCGCGAAGGATCTGCCGGCGCTGACGCTGCAGATGCATGTGGCAGCGGATTTCGCGACGGACGCCGAGGCGGTGGCGCGTGCGACGGCCGATATCGCCACGGCGGATATCGTGATCGGGACGCAGCTCTTCACCGAGGAGTCGGCGGGACCGGTGAAGGAGGCGATCGCCGCGCGCCGTGAGGCGGCCGATGCCACGGTCTGCCTGCTCTGTGTGAACGAGCTCGTCCGTCTCACGAAGCTCGGTGGGTTCTCGATGAGTGAGGAGGGGACCCGGTCTCCCTGGTCGCCGATCTCGCTGCTCAAGCGGTTGCGTGGGGAGCGCAAGGACGGGAAGTCGGCGGGGGAGCGTCAGCTCACGATGCTCCGCCAGCTCCCCAAGCTGCTCCGATTCATCCCGGGGACGGCGCAGGATGTCCGCGCCTGGGTCCTGCTGATGCAATACTGGCTCGCCGGCTCGGACACGAACATCGCGAACATGGTCCGGCTCCTCGTGAACCGGTATGCCGCGGGGCCGCGTACCGTGTACAAGGGTGCGGTCACGGTCGGGGATCCCGAGACCTATCCTGAGGTCGGGTGCTATCACCCGTCGCTCGGCGGTCGTGGCATCACGGAGCAGCGATCAGAGCTCCCCGCGAAGGGGAAAGCAGGGACGGTCGGGCTCCTCCTCGGTCGGTCGTATCTCCTCGCTGGGAACACCGCGCACTACGAGGCGGTGATCCGGGCGCTCGAGGGACGCGGCCTCACAGTGGTGCCGGCGTTCGCCTCGGGGCTCGATGCCCGCGCGGCGATCGAGACCTACTTCCTGGATCAGAAGGCGAAGCTCCGCGGGAGCAGCAAGGCGACGATCGACGCCTTGGTCTCGCTCACCGGGTTCTCCCTGGTGGGCGGACCGGCGTACAACGACGCCGAGGCGGCGCAGGCGGTACTGAGCGCGCTCGATGTCCCGTATCTCTCGCTCCAGACCCTCGAGTTCCAGACCGTGGGCGAGTGGGAGCAGGATCCGCGTGGGCTCAATGCGCTGCAGGCGACGCTGCAGGTGGCGATCCCAGAGCTCGATGGCGCGATCGGTCCGGTGGTCTTCGGGGGGAAGGCTGCAGGGTCGGTCGCTGCCTCGGAGCCCATCGCTGGCCGGGTCGAGATGCTCGCCGACCGAGTGGCCAAGCTCGTGACGCTCCGCCGGACCCCGCGTAGCAAACGAAAGGTCGCGATCGTCCTCTTCAACTTCCCGCCAAATGCCGGGAACACCGGGAGCGCGGCCTACCTCGCCGTCTTCCCCTCGCTCTACAACGTGCTACGCGCGATGCACCGCGAGGGGTACGACGTCGATCTCCCAGCGAGCCCGGATGCGCTGCGGCAGATGATCACCGAAGGGAACGCGATGGTGACCGGCGCGCCGGCGAACGTCCACGCGCGGATCCCGGTGGATGACCATGTGAGGCGCGAGCGGCATCTACGCGAGCTTGAGCAGGTCTGGGGCGCGGCGCCTGGGAAGCAGCTCACCAACGGCCGCGAGCTCTTCGTGATGGGGGAGCGCTTCGGCAACGTCTTCGTCGGCGTGCAGCCGGCGTTCGGGTGGGAAGGGGACCCGATGCGGCTCCTCTTCCAAGGGAACTTCGCCCCGACGCACGCCTTTGCCGCCTTCTATCGCTGGCTCCGGGAGGATCTCGGTGCCGATGCCGTGCTGCACTTCGGTACCCATGGGGCGCTCGAGTTCATGCCAGGGAAGCAGGTCGGGCTCACCGACGCTTGCTGGCCCGAGCGCCTGATCGGCGATCTCCCGAACATCTACCTCTACGCCTCCAACAACTCCTCTGAGGGGACGTTGGCCAAGCGGCGGGGTGGGGCGACCCTCGTCAGCTACCTCACCCCACCGATCTCCAACGCGGGGCTCTACAAGGATCTCGCGGCGCTCAAGGCGAGCCTCGAGCAGTATCGCTCGGCGAGCGAGGAGAACCCCGATCTCGTGGCGCTGATCCAAGATCAGGCGGCGACCCTTGAGCTCACCACGCGCGAGCCGCGCTGGACCGGCGAAGCGACCCACGAGGTCGACGCGGTCCGTGCCAAGCTCCTCGAGATGGAGTACGCGCTCATCCCGCTTGGCCTGCATGTGGTCGGGGAAGGGATGCCCGAGTCTGCGCGGCGCGACACCATCGAGGCGATTCGTGAATCGCTCCCCGAGGGGGCTCCGTCGGTCGACCTCGAGGCGATCGATCGGCTCCTCGCTGAAGATCAGGAGCTCGCCGGGTTGCTCCGCGCGCTCGACGCGCGGTACGTGCCGCCGGCACCCGGTGGTGATCTGGTGCGGACTCCTGCGGTGTTGCCGACCGGTCGCAACCTCTACGGCTTCGATCCCTACAAGGTCCCGAGTGCGATCGCGTTGCTCGACGGGCGCAAGCGCGCCGAGATCTTACTGGCGCGGCATCTCGCAGATGGCCATGCGCTGCCGGAGACCGTCGCCTTCGTGCTCTGGGGCACCGACAATATGAAGTCGGAGGGGACGCCGATCGCGCAGGTGCTCGCGCTGATGGGGGCGGTCCCGCGCTTCGACGCGGTCGGCCGACTCGTCGGCGCGCGGTTGCTCTCGCTCGAGCAGCTGGGGCGTCCGCGCATCGATGTGGTCTGCACCCTCTCAGGGATCTTCCGGGATCTCCTGCCGCTCCAGGTGAAGCTCTTGGCCGAGGCGGCGCTCCTTGCCGCGCAGGCCGACGAGCCCGTCGAGCAGAACTTCATCCGCAAGCACACCCTCGCGCACATGGCGGCCCTGGGCTGCGACCTCGAGTCGGCCGCGCTCCGCGTCTTCAGCAACGCCGACGGTGCCTACGGCTCGAATGTGAACCTTCTCGTCGAGACGGGACAGTGGAACGACGAGGAGGAGCTCGCCGACCAGTTCGTCCAGCGGAAGTGCTACGCCTACGGTGCTCGGCCGGGGGTGCGCCCCATGCCCGCCCTGATGCAACGCGCACTCGGCGGAGCGGAACTCGCCTTCCAGAATCTCGATTCGGTCGAGCTCGGCGCGACCGATATCGACCAATATGTGGAATCGCTCGGTGGGATGAATCGGGTGATCACCAAGGCCAAGGGTGAGGCGGTCCCCGTCTACCTCGGCGACCACACCGGCCGAGGCGAAGGAAAGGTGCGGACCCTGGGTGAGCAGGTGGCACTCGAGACACGCACCCGGATGCTGAATCCCAAGTGGTACGACGCCCAGCTCGCGCAGGGCTACGAAGGGGCACGTAACATCGCGGGGCATGTCGCCACGACGCTGGGATGGTCGGCAACGGCGGGGACGGTGCCGCAGTGGGTGTACACGGAGATCACGGAGACCTTCGTGCTCGACCCGGCGATGCGCGAGCGGATCGCACAGGCGAATCCGAACGCGGCCGCTGGGATGACGCAACGACTGAGGGAAGCGCATGACCGAGGGTATTGGCAGCCGAGCGAGGCAATGCTTGCGGCGCTGCGCGATGCCTCGGAGGAATTGGAGGACCGCCTCGAGGGGGTCCGCGCGGTCGCATGAGCATTCGGCCCATGCAGCGCGGTACCCCCGGTCCGAGCCGGAAGGGAGAGCAGGTACACCTATGACGATGACGTTGCCCGTATTGCCCACCGGGGCCGATGGAGAAGGGAGCGTGCAGGTCCATCTCGACCCCGATGAGAAGATCACGGGGGCCCAGGTCTTCGCTGTCTACGGTAAGGGGGGGATTGGGAAGTCGACGACCTCATCCAACCTGAGCGCCGCCTTCTCCAAGCTGTGGAAGCGCGTGCTGCAGATCGTGTGTGACCAGAAGAACGATTCGACCTTCACGCTGACCAAGCGGATGGTTCCCACGGTGATCGATGTGCTCGAGTCGGTGGATTTCCACTCCGAGGAGCTCCGGGTGGAGGACTTCGTCTACACCGGATTCAACGGGGTCCAGTGCGTCGAGGCGGGTGGACCGCCCGCTGGCACCGGCTGCGGGGGATATGTGGTCGGCCAGACGGTGAAGCTCCTCAAGGAGCACCATCTGCTCGAGGACACCGATGTCGTGAGCTTTGATGTGCTCGGCGACGTGGTCTGCGGCGGGTTCGCGGCGCCGCTGCAGCATGCCCAGCGTGCACTGATCGTCACGGCGAACGACTTCGATTCGATCTTCGCGATGAATCGGATCATGGCCGCGATCATCGCCAAGTCCAAGAACTATGCGGTGCGTCTTGGGGGGGTGATCGCCAATCGGTCGGCAGATACCGATCAGATCGATCGCTTCAACGGCGAGACGGGGATGGCCCTCACCGGACGCTTTCCCGATCTCGATGCCATCCGGCGTAGCCGGCTCAAGAAGTGCACGATCTTCGAGATGGAGGACTCGCCGGAGGTGAAGGCGGTCCAGGATGAATACCTGCGCATCGCCGGGATGCTGTCCGCCGGCGTCCCAGCTCAGCCAGGCCGGCCGCTCAAGGATCGTGAGATCTTCGACCTCTTGGGATACGACTGAGATGGGTGCGATCCTACCAAACGACTCGCGAGGCTATGCGCGAACCCGCGCTTGGCTGCATGACTATTTCGATCGTCATGCCGCGGGGGCGTGGGAGACCCTCACCTCGACCGAGAAGGTCAGTGGGGTGCGGGCCACGGTGCGCGCCGGGCGCGATCGGATGCGTCGCCTCCTCGTCGATTGGCTCCCGACCAATCTCTCGGGGACTCGCATCCTCGATGCCGGATGTGGCACGGGTGCGGCGGCCATCGAACTCGCGCGTCGCGGAGCGGAGGTCCTGGCTGTCGACCTTTCCCCGACGCTCGTGCAGGTCGCCCGGGAGCGAGCCGCTGAATCGTCGATCCGCGGCCGCATCGATTTCCGCAGCGGTGACATGCTCGATCCCGCCTTCGGACGGTTCGATCATGTGATTGCGATGGATTCTCTCATCCACTATGAGCGCGATGACGCCTTGGCGGCACTCGGGACCCTTGCTGGCCGCGTCGAGCACTCGATGGTCTGGACCTTCGCCCCCAAGACCCCCCTGCTGACGGTGATGCATGCCGTCGGCACCCTCTTTCCGCGTGGGGACCGTGCCCCACGGATCGTCCCGGTCGCCGAGCATGCCGTACGTGCGTCGATCGGTCGCTTACCGGCATTCCAGGGATGGAAGGTCGCTGAGACGCAGGTCGTCTCGAGTGGCTTCTACACCTCCCAGGGAATGCGCCTGACCCTCACCCCCCGGAGGTCGTTGTGACCCGTTGGATTGTGGCAAATGCAATCGTCTTCGGCCTCATTGGCTGGTGGGCCTTTCGCCGCACGCGCGAGGTGCCGTGCACGATCGACCTCGAGTCGACCCCACAGGAATTCCATGCCCACGTGGTACTGGACGGCATCGAGGTGAACGAGGGGGATGAGGTCCTCGTCCATGGCGCTCCCTCGCGGATCCCGCTTGGGGAGAAGCGGACGATGCAGGCCCGGGCGACGGTGCAGCAGGCGAGCCTCCCACGTCGGATCCTGACCCGCATCCTCGGGACGAGCGGGATCACCGAGCTGTACGAAGTCGGATTCGAGGGCTGAGCCATGTATGACGCGACCATGACCCCCCCGGTGACCGACGTCAACGAGAGCACCCGTGCCGCCACGGAAGATGCAGTGCTCAATCCCCGCTTCTATACCACGGACTTCGCCGAGATGGACCGGCTCGATGTCTCGCGGTTGCAGGATCAGTGGGATGCCCTCGTCGCCGAGTTCCGGAGCGACCCGAACAAGAACCACTTCAAGCGGACCCCGGAGTTCTCGGACTTCGATTGGACCGGTTGGGATCCAGAATTGCGGAAGGCCTTCGTCGAATTCCTCGTGAGTTCGGTGACGGCGGAGTTCTCTGGATGCATCCTGTATGCGGAGATCAAGAAGCGGGTCAAGAGCCAGCATATCCGTGATCTGTTCGGCTTCATGAGCCGCGATGAGGGACGGCACGCCGGGTTCATCAATCACACGTTGGCGGACTTCAACGTGGCGGTCGACCTCTCGTTCCTGACCAAGGCCAAGAAGTACACCTTCTTCAAGCCCAAGTACATCTACTACGCGACCTATCTCTCCGAGAAGATCGGGTACGCGCGCTATATCACGATCTTCCGGCAGCTAGAGAAGCACCCAGAGTTCCGGTTCCACCCGATCTTCAAGTGGTTCCAGGAGTGGTGCAACGACGAGTTCCGTCACGGGGAGGCCTTCGCCGTGTTGATGCGGGCCAATCCGCACACGCTCGAGGGATTCAATAAGCTCTGGATCCGTTTCTTCCTCTTGGCGGTCTTCGCCACGATGTACGTGCGGGATCATGCCAGGTTGACCTTCTTCCACGCGCTCGGATTCGACGTGGATGACTTCGACCGAAGGGTGATCACGCTGACGAACCAGATCAGCAAGCAGGTCTTCCCGGTGACGATCGACGTGGAGAACCCGAAGTTGTGGGCCCTTCTCGAGCGGATGCATCAGAACATGGGACGGATCGATCAGGCTAGGGCACGCGGTGGGATCGGTGGGACCATTGGGGGGATGCTCGCCAAGCTCGATAATGGCGTGACCTTCCTCCGCTTGATGCTCCTCCCGGCGAAGCACGACGCGCTGCCGGCCAACTGCCGTCTTGAACCGGTCTGGTGAGCGGATGACGGCGTCTCGGTCCTCCGCTGTCGCGCAGCTGCTCGCTCGCATCGATGCGCGCTGGCTACCGTTCGCGGATATCGCGACGGCGGAGGTGCCGTTCTCGCGCTTTCTCCGCCTCAGTCTCTTCCAGCTGACGGTGGGGATGGCGACGACGATGTTCTACGGGACGCTCAACCGGGTGATGATCGTTGAGCTTGGGGTCCCGTCGTTGGTGGTCGCGCTCATGATCGCCATCCCACTCTTGGTCGCGCCCTTCCGGGCGCTGATCGGCTTTCGATCGGACACCCATCGGAGCTACTGGGGATGGCGGCGGGTGCCGTACATCTACGTCGGGTCCTTCATGCAGTTCGGCGGGCTGGCGATCATGCCCTTCGCCCTGCTGTTGCTCTCTGGGGAACAGGCGTCGGGCCCGTCGTGGCTGCCGTACTTGGGTGCGGCGCTTGCCTTCTTCCTCGTGGGAGCCGGTGCCCATACGGTGCAGACCAGTGGTCTCGCCCTGGCCGGCGATCTGGCGGATGAGGCCAAGCGGCCACGTGTCGTCGCGCTGATGTATGTGATGATGTTGATCGGTGCGCTGATCAGCGCGCTGTTCTTGGGAGGGATGCTCCGAGACTTCACCCCGCTGCGCCTGATCCAGGTGATCCAGGGTGCGGCGCTCTTCACGATCGTCTGTAACTTCGTCGCCCTCTGGAAGCAGGAACCTCGGGGGCCGGCGGTGCTCGAGTGGGGCGCGACCAGTGAGCGGCGACCCCTCTTTCGTGACGCCTGGCGGACCTTCATCGCGGGGGGGCATGCGGTGCGGCTCCTGGTGGCGACAGGCCTCGGCTTCTTCGCGTTCAACATGCAGGATGTGCTGCTCGAGCCGTATGGTGGGGAGATCCTCGACTGGAGTGTGGCGAGGACCACGAGTCTCACGGGGATCGCTGCCGCTGGGGCGCTCGTCGCCTTCCTCCTCGCGGCTCGGATGATGGAGCGTGGACGTGATCCGGTGCGGGTCGCGGCAATCGGCGCGATCGTCGGGGTCGCGAGCTTCATCGCGGTGCTCTTCGCCTCACCGCTCCACTCATCGAACCTCTTCGCGTCCGGGACCTTCCTGATGGGAATGGGGGAGGGGCTCTTCGCAGTCGGCACGCTCAGCGCCGCGATGGGGCTCCGTGATGCCACGCAGCATGGGATCGCGCTCGGCGCGTGGGGGGCGGTCTTTGCCACCTGCGAGGGACTCTCGATGGCGGTGGCGGGGCTGATGCGTGATGCGCTCAGTGCCCAACGCCTCGCTGGGGGGTTCACGGGGCTGCTCGATGATCCCAGCATGCCCTACGGCATGGTCTATCTCACGGAGACGGTCTTGTTGTTCGCGACACTGGTGGCCTTGGGGCCGCTGGTGCGGTTGGTCCGCTCGGGCGCGATCCGGCGCGCGCCCGATGGGGAGTTCGGTCTCGCCGATCTACCGGCTTAGCACGTTCACGTTCGCGGAGGAGGAAGTATGGAATACATCGATGGTGCACAGATCGCGTTGTATGTCTTCTGGGCCTTCTTCATCGGGCTCGTCATCTACCTCCGCCGCGAGGACCGTCGCGAGGGGTATCCCCTCGATTCGCCGCAGGGCCCGCGTGAAGGGTGGCCGCCGGTGCCGCCCAAGAAGGAGTACATCCATGTCACTCAACACACGGAAGGAGGGTCGCACTGATGGCTGAGATCAAAGCGGTGCCAGCCGATGGCTACAACGGCTCGCCCCTCATCCCCACGGGGAACCCGATGAAGGACGCCGTCGGTCCAGCGGCCTATGCCGATCGCGCCGACGTCCCTGACCTCACGGCGCATGGCGAGGCGAAGATCATCCCGATGCGTGTCGCCCCGGCCTTCTCCATCGCGGCGGGGGATCCCGATCCACGTGGCATGCCGGTCAAGGCGTGTGACGGCGCGATCGCCGGCACGATCGTCGATCTCTGGGTCGATCGCTCCGAGCCGCAGATCCGCTATTACGAGGTCGCGCTCGCCTCGGGTGGGGCCAAGCGCCTGCTCCCCGCAGCGCTGGTCCAGTGGCCGCACTTCGGTCTCTGGGGCAATGACCATGTGATCGTGAAGGCGATCACCGCCGCCCAGTTCGCCGATGTCCCGACCACCAAGCGCGATGATCGCATCACGCTGCTGGAGGAGGACAAGATCATGGCCTACTACGCGGGTGGCCATCTCTACGCCACTCCGGACCGCGCCGAACCCTGGATCTGAGCATGACCACGTCGATTCTCAGCGCCTCGGCGCCGCGGGCCCGCATGCGGGTCCATGGCGTGGCAGAGGCTCTCCCCCCGGGAGAACGCGTGTTGTGGGAAGGGGCGCCCGCCCCGCAGGCCATCGCCCGTCATCTCCTCTTCGTCCGTCCCCTCACGGCGTACTTCGCCGCGATGGTCGCCTGGTGGATGTTCGCGAACCGTGACCAGATCGCCACGACGGCCTTCTGGACACCCGTCGGCATGCAGCTCCTGCTCGTCGGCGCGGTCCTCGGTGGTTTCCTCTGGCTGGGTCGGTGGATCGCGCGGAGCACCACCTATGCCATCACCGATCGTCGGATCGTGATGCGCCTCGGGGTGATCTTCCCGCTGACCGTGAACATCCCTCTGCGCTACATCATGGGGGCGCAGGTCAAGCACTTTGGTGACGGCACGGGTCAGATCGCCCTGCAGCTCGATCCGAAGGAGAAGCTCGCCTGGATCGTGCTCTTCCCGCATGTGCGGCCCTGGCGCTTCACCAATCCCCAGCCGTTGCTTCGCGGACTTGCCGATCCCGCACAGGTCGGTGAAGTCCTCCGCAACGCGACCCTGGCGAGCTGAGCCGATCATGAGCGTCCAATATCATTTCGAGCCGGAGCCAGGTTCGGCATCGGCGATGCCGCAGATCTCGCCGCCCAAGCCACTGATGCGTGCGGCGCTCGTCGTCGTCGCCCTGACCTTCACCCTGGCGATCGCGGCGTCGCAGTTCGGGATCGGCAAATCGGCGGATCTCTACACCGATCCGGTCGCCCAGCGGTCATTGACCTTCCATGACGCCCCGGATGGCGGGATCATCATCAACGATGCGCGTGATGGGTCCCTCGCATTGGCCCTGCCGAGTGGCACCAATGGCTTCATCCGCGGATCGCTCCGGTCGTTGGCGCAGACGCGCCGCCAGAGCGGGTATTCGGCGGAGGCGCCGTTCGTCCTGACGGCGTGGGGCGATGGCCGTCTCAGTCTCGAGGATCCACTCACGGGTGAACGTATCGCGATCAGTTCCTTTGGACCGACGCAGGTGAAGAGCTTCGTCGCACTCCTCGACCCAGCGAAGAAGGTCTTTCCGTAAGCCCTAGCTTCCCCGCGCCCTGAGGAATGAATCCCAGGGCGTCTGCTCGAGCGGGATGCCCAGCACGATCAGCTCGAGGACGGCGAGCCCGAGGATGGTGGCATAGATGGCGGCGGCCTGTCGGTGCCCCTCCGACGGGGCCACCCGCGCGTTGCGAATCGCCCATGCCGTGAGTGCGACTGTCGCGGCGATGCTCACCCAGAGGAAGGGAGAGTTCACCGGCGGGCCGAAGAATTGATGCAGATAGGCGAGGTGCGGGGGCAGGAAGTTCGCCGCCGGATTCTCGACCCCGAAGAAGACGTTCAGCTTGGCCAGCTGCTGCACCCCCCAGAAGAGGGTCAGCGACCAGAGCCCGGTGCGGTTCCGTGCGTCCCGATCCATCACGAGGCCAGCGAGGATCAGGAAGATCGCGGCCGCATCGCTCACCAGGGTCGCCGCGATCGCCGGTGGGACCACCGCCCACGACGGTGCGGGCGCCACGGGGCCGGTGGGGTGGATCCCGGTGATGTATCCGCCGTAGAACGACGCGGAGACCCAGGCCCAGAGCATCGCGCCGCCGAGGAATCCACGTCGGATCCCCTTCGCCGACAGATCGTCGCGGACGGCGCGAATCTCCGCCGTCCCGACCACGGCGAGGACGGTGCTGATGAGCAGCCCCGCGAACCGTGTGATCGGATTCGCCTGCATCGCGATGATCAATCCCGTCGCGACCCACCAGAAGAGGATGACGAGGCCGACGCCCCTCATGCGGAGGCCCGTGGCATGGCGGCAGCGACCGCGGCATGGATCCCCTGGGCATCGGTCCGCGGGAGTGCGACATAGCGTGCGCCCATCGCCTCCGCCATCCGCTGCGCCATCTCGGAAGGCCGCGGCGAGGTGTCGATCAACACCGTCGTCCCACCAAGGACCCGCAGGGCACTCGCCGAGGCCAACGCATCGGCTTCGGCCTGTGGCCGTCCCGGCGATCCATCGCGCGCGATGTTGGCACGGGCATCGGTGAGGAAGACGACCACGGTGTCGTTTCCGGTGCGTCGTGCTTGCACCGCCAGTTCACGCGCACGATCGATCGCGCTCGCGAGCGGGGTGCCGCCACCCCCGGGGAGCGCGGTGAGCGCGCGCTTCGCCGCAGCGATCGCACGAGTCGGCGGGAGGAGCACCTCAGCCGCATTCCCGCGAAAGGCGATCAGCCCCACCTCATCCCGTCGCGAATATGCCTCGGCCAGGAGCAACTCGACCGCCCCCTTGGCCTCGGCCATGCGATGCAGGGCGGCAGAGCCCGAAGCATCGACGACGAAGATCGCGGTCGTCCCAGCGGGCTCGATCAGTCGCCGGATACGGAAATCATCGGGGCGCACGCGCACGAGGACCCGCCCTTCCTGTCCCGCGATCGGTGGGCGCAGCCGCTGCCAGGGAGCAGCGGCGCGGAGGGTCTCGAGTAGATCGAGTCGCCCACCACCGCGAGGATCGCCACGGCGCGTGCCCACCTGTCGACCACGGAGACCTCCCGCCCGATCATCCCCGGAGCGACCGGCGGATCCGCCCTGCCGTGGCCCCTGCGATGGCGCCTCGATCGTGAGCCCGATCGGGAGGGTCGCCTGCATCGCCTGGATCATGAGCTCCTCGAGGGCCTGAAGCTCCTCCGGTGACGGCATCTCGTCACGCTCGGACTCGGCATCCACGGGATCGGATGGGGGCGGCGGCGGTTCTGGCGCTGCGCTCGCCTCACTCGGTGCGGGTAGGCGCGTCGCGCGCGGACCGAGCACCAGCGCAGCCGCCACCTGACAATCATCATCACTCACGGTGCGCCGACCATCGAGCGCCGCCGCACCGCGTGCCACACGCACCGCGAACGACACGGCGCGGAGGGAGTCGATCCCGAAGGCGAGGGCGACGGTGACGAGCGTCGTGATGCGAGCCGCGCTGATCGTGACCTGCAGGAAGCTGGCGCGAGCGGCCCTGAGATCCGTTGGCGTGAAGAGCGCGCCGTCTGGGCTGACCTCAGGCGACAGCGTGAGATGGAAGGCGAGTCGATCGGTCAGTGCGGCGGCGGGACGCTCGTCGACACCATCCCCTTCATCGAGTGCGATGATCGCCACGCGCGCCGGTGTCTGCTCACCAGCAAAAGGCCCGCGCGGTGTCGTGCGCTGTGTGTCGAGCACACTCGTCAGCCGTGCGATCAACGCATCACTCGCCCGTTCGGCGCAGGGGAGGATCAGTACGCCCCCATCCGTGCGTGCCAGGAGTCCACGCTCTACCACGGGACGTCCGGTCGCGAGCGTCATCGCGAGGTCGAGCCCGCCCAGCAGACGATCATCCGGGATGCTGATCGGGAGCCGTGCGATCGGGGTCCCCTCCACGAGCAAGGACCGCACCATCGCGAGCCAGGATTCAGCGATATCGGCTCGCGGCGCGCGCACGACCGCTCCGCCGAGCCCGAGCGGGTCGATCGCGAGCAGGGCAGCCGCGAGCTCCGTCTGGGTCCGTGCGTCGAGCGGCGACGCGACGGTCTCGTCCATCGATGTCAGTCGCCGAGGAGATCGGTGACGGCGCGGGTGACGCGCGTGGTGCTGCCGACATCGTCGAGCACGTTGCGCCGGAGGCGATGCCGGAGCGCACTCGGTGCGATCACCCGGAGATGTTGCGTGGTCACCTGACGCGCCCCATCGTAGGCCGCGAGGGCACGTGCCCCGCGGAGCAGCGCGAGTTCACCGCGTACGCCATCGGTGCCGACCGCCGCACAGAGCTGCGCCGCGGTGCGGAGCACCGCATCAGGGACCGGCAGCGTATCCACCTTCTTGCGCGCGCGCTCCACATGGCGGCGCGCCTCGGCATCCGCCTCGGCCCACTGCGCAGCGAACCCTTCGGGATCACGATCGTACGCGTCGCGGCGTTTGATCACCTCGACGCGCTGATCGAGGTCGGTCGTCGTCGTGACTTCCACCGAGAGTCCGAACCGATCGAGGAGCTGCGGACGGAGATCACCCTCTTCGGGATTCCCACTGCCGACCAAGACGAAGCGTGCCGGATGTCGCACGCTGATCCCCTCGCGCTCGACGACGGTCTCCCCGGTGGCGGCGACATCGAGCAGGAGATCGACGAGGTGATCCTCGAGGAGGTTGATCTCGTCGACATAGAGGTAGCCACGATTCGCGCGCGCGAGGAGCCCGGGTTCGTACGCCTTCTCCCCGCGCGTCAACGCCCGCTCGAGATCGAGGGCACCGACCACGCGATCCTCGGTGGCACCGAGCGGGAGGTCGACGACCGGCACGGGGGCTTTGTGTGCGCGGAGCTTCGCGCCGGCGTTCATCCGGGTTTGGCAGTCGGCGCAGAGCCGGCTCGCCGGCGACTTGGGATCACATCCGTAGCGGCACCCATCGACCACCGACATCGGGGGGAGGAGGGCGGGGAGGGCGCGGACCGCGGTGGACTTGGCGGTCCCTCGATGGCCGAGGATCAGCACCCCACCGATGGTCGGGTCGACCGCGGTGAGGAGGATGGCCCGCTTCATCTCGTCCTGCCCGACGATGGCCGAGAAGGGGAAGGGGATACGCACCTGAGGGGGCTCCGGGGGGAGGGTGTTCTATATAGTAGGGAAATCCGGGAACTGTCGCAATATCCTGACAATTCAATTTGTAGGGCTCTATTGACAGTTTGGACTTTCGGTCTTATCGTCGCGGTAGGAACCACTCGACGCGTTTTGCGTTCTGGGTGGGACATGGCAGGGGACTCTCAGTGGGACCGTGTACATGACGGAGTCGGCAGTCTCGGGGGTGTCGGTGCCGGTTGAGTCGGTGCCGATGACATGGCGGGACCGGCTGCTGGCCTGGCGGGACGCGATCCAATCGAGTCCGAAGTTCCAGCGGTTCGCCGCGTCGTTCCCGTTGATGCGACCGGTCGCATTGCGGCGGTCGCGAGCGGTGTTCGACCTGGCGGCGGGGTTCGTCTACACGCAGACCCTGACGGCCTGTGTGCGGGTGGGGCTCTTCGATTTCCTCGCCGTCCGTCCGCGGACCCGAGCGGAGATCGCGGCGCATGTGGGGATCCCACAAGAGGAGCTGGAGCGATTGCTGCGGGCGGCGATCGCGCTGAAGCTGGTGCAGGGACGGTCGGGTGGACGGTTCGGGTGTGGTCCGATGGGTGCCCCATTGATCGGGAATACGGGGCTCACGCGGATGATCAAGCACAACGCGCTGCTCTACAAGGACCTGGTGGATCCGATCGAGTTCTTCCGCGACACGCGGGGTGGGCAGGGGGAGGTGGTGAGTCACTTCCCGTACACCAGCGTGGCGCATCCGGAGAAGTTCGGTCGCGGGGATGTCGCCGACTACAGCAGTCTCATGGCCGAGACGGTGCTGCCGTTGGCGGAGGACATCCTCGATCGGTACTCGCTCAAGAGACGCAAGGTGCTGCTCGATGTCGGTGGCGGTGAGGGGGCGTTCCTCGCCGAGGTCGCGTGGCGCTATCACGATCTGCGATTGCAGTTGTTCGACCTCCCTGCGGTCATCGAGGGAGCGAAGACACGTCTGGCCCGGCTGGGGCTTGTAGGGCGGGTGGAATTGTCCGGGGGGAACTTTCATCAGGACCCTCTCCCAGTCGGTGCCGACGTGATCACCTTG
>CAXRBM010000153.1:0-5725 GCA_964228675.1 Gemmatimonadaceae bacterium | reverse complement strand
GACGCCGATCCCCGAAGGGGTGATCACGCTCCTCGCCGACTTCACGAGCGTGCGCGCCGCCGCCGATGCGACCTCACGGATCATCGCGGCGGGGATCCTCCCCGCGGCGCTCGAGCTGATGGACCATGCGACGATCGAGGCAGTGGAGTCGAGCGTGTACGCGGCGGGGTATCCGCGCGATGCGGCGGCGGTGTTGCTCGCCGAGGTCGATGGCGCCACGGCCGGCCTCGATGCCGATGCCGCAGCGATCGAGGGGCTCTGCCGCGAGGCGGGGGCGCGCGAGGTGCGCGTGGCGCGCGATGCCGCGGAGCGCGCACGACTCTGGCAGGGGCGCAAGAAGGCGTTCGGTGCGATGGGGCGTGTGGCGCCGCATCTCGTGGTGCAGGATGCCGTGGTCCCGCGCACGAAACTCGCCGATCTCCTCGAGGAGATCCACGCGATCGGCACGCGTCACGACGTGCGCGTCTGCAATGTCTTCCATGCCGGCGATGGGAACCTCCATCCCAACATCCCGTACGACGCCGATGATCCCGCGGAGTCGGCGCGGGTAGCGGAGGCGATGTCGGAGATCATGCATCGGTGCATCGCGGTGGGGGGGACGATCACCGGGGAGCATGGCGTGGGGCTCGATAAGCTCGATTACATGCCCGCGCTCTTCGGTGCGGATACCCTCGATGCGATGTGCACGCTCCGCGATGTGTTCGATCCAGACCGGCGGGCGAATCCGGGGAAGGTGGTCCCGGTGCGAAGCTGTCGTGAGTGGTTGGCGGCGCCGAGTGCACGCACCCACTGATACCGCGGCGCTCGCCGCCCTGATACGGGAGGCCGCACGCGAACGGCGGGGTCTGCGCATCGTGGGCGCCGGGCGCTGGCTCGACGTGGGTTCACCCGACGACGCGTGCGATGCGATCACGACGACCGCGATGACGGGGATCACCGCGTACAATCCGGCGGATCTCACCCTGAGCTGCGGTGCGGGGACGACGCTCGCTGAGCTCGAGATGGCGACGCGCGCGCATGATCAATGGTGTCCCTTGCTGCCGTGGGGCGATGACCTCGGGACGGTGGGGGCGACCGCCGTGACGGCGACCGCCGGCCCCTTCGCCGAGCGCTTGGGGCAACCGAGCACGCTGGTGCTCGGGCTCGAGTGCGTGGACGGGACGGGGCGCGTGATCCAGGCGGGTGGTCGCGTGGTGAAGAACGTCGCGGGGTTCGATCTCACGCGGCTGATGATCGGCGCCTGGGGGACGCTGGGTGTGATCACGCAGCTCCATCTGCGACTGCGGGCGCGACCGGCGGTGGATCGCACGATGGTGCTCGAGGTGCCGATCTCGGCTGAGGATGCGGTGACGGCGTTCGCGCGGGGGCCGTACGCGCCGTTGGCGCTGCTTCCGATGGACGGCGGGGCTGCGTGGGCCAAGATGGCCGGTGTGGTCCCCGCGGCGACGGATCCGGGCGCGCGACGCTGGCTCGTGCGGATCGGTGGGAACGCCCCCTTCGTCGCGGCGACGCAGGACGCGCTGGCGCGCCTCGGTCGGCTCACTGAGCTTGATGGCGACGCGATCTGGCCGCTGGTGCGTCAGCACGCCGCGCCGCGCGCCGGGCCCGGCCCTTGGCGCTGGGACGCCCTCTCGCGCCGGCTCCGTGAGCGCTTCGATCCACATCGCGTGCTGAACCCCGGCCTCTTGGGAGCGGGCTGATGTCCCAGCGCACCCTCACCTCGCCGACGGCGCCCTGCGCGCTTCCGAACTCACCGCTCGAGGCGGCGCGCGCCGGGTTGGACAGCTGCGTCCACTGCGGCTTCTGTCTCCCTGCCTGCCCCACCTATCTCGCCCTCGAGGACGAGAACGATTCTCCGCGCGGGCGCCTGCTGCTGATGGGGGCGCTCCTCGATGGGACGGTCGCGCCGGACGATTCGATCGTGGGGCAGCATCTCGACCGCTGTCTCGGGTGTCGCGGCTGCGAGACCGCCTGCCCGAGCGGCGTACCGTACGGGCAGCTCCTCGAAGCGACACGCGCGACGGTGGCGGCGTATCGGCCACTCCCGATCATCGGGCGACTCCTGCTCTGGGGGTTCTCGCGGGAGTGGGTGTTGCGGCCGGCGCTCGTGGCGGCACGTCTGGTGCGCGACCTCGGCGTGGCGCATGTGCTGGCGAGAGTGCTCCCGGCGCGATTCGCGATGCCCTGCGCGATGCTCGCCTCGACGGCGCGTTCGAGGCGCGCGCGTGCCGGTGCGCCGGGAACGCGTGCGGCCTCAGCTCAGACTGGTACCACGAGCACGGGCGACCGCGGCACCGCCTCACTCCTCACCGGCTGCGTGATGGAAGGGCTCTTCACCGAGGTGAATCGGGCCACGGAGCGGACGCTCGCTCGGAATGGGTGGACGATGTGCGAGACGCCGGGGCAGCGCTGCTGTGGCGCGCTCCATGCGCACGCCGGGGATCTCGACGAGGCGCGCACCCTCGCACGCGCGAACATCGCCGCCTTCGAGACGAGCGGCACCGAGACGATCGTGCTCAACTCGGCCGGCTGCGGGGCGATGTGCAAGGAGTACGGACATCTCCTCGCTGACGATCCGACGTGGGCGGTCCGAGCCGCGCGATTCGCCGCGCGGGTGCGCGACGTGAGTGAACTGCTCGCGGCGGCCGGGCCCGCGGCGGCCGAGGGATCGGCGACCGCGACCTCGCACGAGACGTTGACGCCGGTGGCGTACGACGCCCCCTGCCACCTCCAACACGCGCAGCGCATCGTCGATCCCCCGCTCGCCGTCCTCCGCGCCGCCTCGCAGATCCGGCTCGTGCCGCTCGCCGATAGCGACCAGTGCTGCGGGAGCGCAGGGATCTTCAACCTGATCCAACCCGACGTGGCCACCCGGGTGCTCTCACCCAAGTTGGCACGGATCGTGGAGTCAGGAGCGCAGGTGGTCGCGACCGGGAATCCGGGGTGCCTGATGCAGATCGGGGGCGGGTTGGTACTCGCCGGGAGCGAGGTCACCGCGCGTCATCCGGTGGAGTTGCTCGACGAGGGCTACGAGCGCGAGGGGATCCGCCGTTAGGATTCGTGGTATGGATGTGCCGATCCTCTGCTTCGAAATCGAAGGGATCCTCGTCGAGACCGCGCCCGCACGCCGCGCGGCGCTGACCACCGCGCTCGCCGCGGATGGGCTCACGCTCGATGACGCCACCTGGGACCAGGTCCGATCGCTCGCTGTCGAATCGGCGGCTACCCGTGCGCGGCGATTGCTCGGCGCCCCCGAGGATCCCACCGCCGTCACGCTCGCCACGCTGCGGGCGGAGCAGGCCTTCGCCGACCGGACCGCACGCGGGATCTCCATCGCCCCTGCCCTGCTCTCCACGCTCGAGCGCCTCTCGGCGGTCGCGCGGCTTGCGATCGTGAGTCGCGCCGCGCGCCGGGAGATCGATGCCTTCCTCGAGCGCGCGGGATGCGCAGGGCTCTTTCGTCCGATCCTCGGCGCCGATGACCTCACGCCGGGGCTCCCCGCCGCGTGGACACGCGTCGTCGCACAGACCCAGACGCTCTTTCCCGGGCAGCGCCTGCAGCCTTACGTCGTGAGCGATGCCCTCGAGTCGATTCGCGAGGGGCGACGCGCCGGCCTCGGGACGATCCTCGTCGGCGCCGCGCCGGCGCACGAGGCGATCGAAGCCGATGCCTGGATCGAATCCCTCGCCGATCTCACCCCCGATCGCGTGCGCGCGCTGCGCACCTCGCCCTCCGGAGATCCCCTGTGACCACCCGCTTCCTCATGGAGCGGAGCGATCGGCTTCGCATGACCTTCGACGGCGCGCAGGCCAAGGCCGCGCTCAATGGTCTCCTCACCAACGAGGTGACCGCCCTCGTCGAGGGAAGTGGTCAGTATGCCGCCGCACTCACGGCCAAGGGGCGGGTCCTCGCCCTGTGTCGCGTGATGGATCGTGGGAGCGATTGCCTCGTCGACACCGACGCATCGGCCGCCGAGGGGTTTGTCGCGATGATCAAGAAGTATGTGAACCCGCGGTTGGCGCGTTACGCGGTGATCACGGAGGCCACGGGATGCCTCGGGCTCCGGGGCGACGGCGCGGCCGCCGCGATCGCGGCGTGGGGCGGTGTCGAGGTCGGGAGGCTCGAGGGACTCGCACCACTCGGGGGATGCTGGATCACCCACGGTGAGCCGCGCGCGTGGGTCCTTCGGGCACGGGACACCGCGACCCCGGGGTTCGATTGCATCGGCGACCACGCAACGATCGATGCGCTGCGGGCGACACTACTTGCTGCCGGCTGGCCGAGAGCGACGGCAGCGCAGCAGCTCGCGGAGCGGATCGAGGCGGGGGTCCCCGCCTATGGTGTCGAGATGACCGATGAGACGATCGCACAAGAAGCATGTCTCGATACGCTCGGCGCGATCAGCTTCGCGAAAGGGTGCTACACCGGCCAGGAGGTGGTGGCACGCATCCACTTCCGCGGGCATGTGAACCGTCTGCTGCGCCGGATCGACTCCCCGACCCCACTCGCGGTGGGTGCGGTCCTCGTGAACGAGGAGGGGGTGGAGGTCGGCGATGTGCGCTCGAGCGTCGTGCGCGCGAACGGCGAGACGATCGGGCTGGCGATGGTGCGGCGCGAGGTCACACCAGGGACCACGCTGACGGTGCGCCCTGATGCGTCGGCGAGCGTGACGGTTCGAGAGCTCGTCCCAGCCTGATCACTGAGACCTGATCACCTGAACTCTCGACGTTGGGGTGAAACGACGAAGGCGCGACCCGCTTTGCGGGCCGCGCCTTCGTCACAACGTCGCGAAACGACTTACTTCGCGGGCGCCGGCGCGGCCGGAGCGGCCGAGTCGGTCGCGGCCGGAGCCGGGGCGACGGTGGTCGTGTCGGCAGCCGGAGCGGCCTCCTCGGTCTTGGCGCCACCGCAGGCGGCGAGAGCGAAGATCGAGGCAACGAGGACGATGCGCTTCATGGGACTGGTCTCTCTTGGATGGGGGTTATGCACGGTCCCGCGAGACGTTCGCGGTCGGGCGCATGGGCGATAATCATATTATCACCCACGGGTTCCGTCAACAGCCTGAAGCCGTCAACCTGTTTGACGACAACGAGTTGAAGCGCTTCGTGTGGGTAGACGACTACGGGTTGCCGTTCGTCACAACCCGCCATCCCGGAGCAGGCGTTGCATAAACCGTTATCCTGCAATAACTTACGGTGTGATTGATTCGAGCCGGTCCATCCGCGGCGCCTGCCCTCACGACTGTCCCGACGCCTGCGCCACCCTGGTGACGGTCGAGTCCGGTCGCGCCACCCGGATCCAGGGCGACCCCTCCCACCCGGTCACCCAAGGGTTCCTCTGCACCAAGGTGAACCGCTATCTGGAGCGCACCTATCACGCCGACCGGGTGCTCAATCCCCTGCGTCGCGTCGGGCGGAAAGGACCTGGTGCACGATTCGAACCCGCCAGCTGGGATGAGGCGCTCGATGCGATCACGGCACGACTCCACACGATCATCGCATCACCGGACGGACCGCAGTCGATCCTCCCCTATTCGTACGCGGGCACGATGGGATTGCTCCAAGGCGAGTCGATGGATCGCCGCTTCTTCCATCGGATCGGCGCCTCGCTCTTGGATCGCACGATCTGCGCGACCGCTGGGATGATGGGGATGCGCATGACCCTCGGCGCGAGCATCGGGACCGACATCGAGACGGTGCCCGAGAGCGACCTCGTCATCCTCTGG
>CAXRBM010000152.1:0-19848 GCA_964228675.1 Gemmatimonadaceae bacterium | reverse complement strand
CACGAGTGAGAAGCGGCAGCATCGCGATTCGCGTGGGCAGCCGACCTTCCAGCCCTCCACCGAGGTGGGGATCCTCTCGCAACAGCGTCAGGATGTCTATCTCGTCCTCGCGGGGGCGATCGGCGATCAGGCGGAGATCCGAATCAACTTCAATCCCCTCGTGGCCTGGGTCTGGCATGGTGGGATCCTCATGGCGATCGGCGGCCTGATCGTGATGTGGCCCCCCTCGATGCGGCGTCGTCGGCAGGAGGGCTATGTGGCCGAGTTGGCGCCGCAGGCCGTCGCGGTATCGGCATGAGCGAAGTGGCCTCACGTCGCCGCTTCGTGCAGGCGCTGCTGATCGGGGCTGGCGCCGTCGTGGCGCGGCCAGCGGGTTCGCAGTCAGGGGCGCAGCCCTCCACGCCGATGTCCACCGACGCGTATCGGCCGGTGCTGCGCGCTGCCAAGCCGGGCGCCACGCCACAGGTGACCGAGGAACAGCGCGACGCGCTCGAACACCGGATCAAGTGTCAGTGCGGCTGCATCCTCGACGTCTACACCTGCCGCACCACCGACTTCACCTGTTCCACCTCGCCCGCGATGCACCGTGACGTACTGCGGCTGATCGCCGGTGGCTACACCGAGCAGGAGATCCTCGACGCCTTCGTCGAGACCTATGGGGAGGTGGCACTGACCGCCCCGAAGAAGGAAGGATTCAATTGGGCGGGGTACTTCGCGCCCGGCGTGGTCCTCGCCGTCGGAGGGATCGCGCTCACGGTCCTGCTGCGGAAGTGGCGAGCCGAGGCCCAACTCGCTGCGGCGCGCGCGCCGATCGCACCGGGAGGCGTATCGTCGCTCCCTGGAGTCAGTGCCGATGAACTGGCGCGCTTGGATCGCGCGATCCGCGAGGAGGCGTGAGATGATCCCCCTCCTCGTGGGCAGTCTGCTCGCCGTCGTGGCGTTGGCCTATGTCCTGCTCCCGGTCCTCCGCATAGAGAGCGGGGCCGCGCGCCCGATCGTCCAGACCGGACCGATCGTCGTCGGTGGGACCGATGAGGGTTCGAGCGCGATCGAGGCGTTGCGTGAGGTCGAGTTCGATCGCGCGACCGGGAAGCTCTCGGAAGACGACTATGCGATCTTGCGCGCGACCTACGCCCCGCAGGCGCTCGCCGAATTGCGCGCACGGGATGGGGGTGCGAGGCAGAGTGCGGTCGCCGTACCCGGCGCCTCGCCTTCCGATGCCGCCGAGCGGCTCATCGCGCGGATGCGCACGCGGCGCACCGCCTGCGGTGGGTGTGGGCCGCGTCCGGAGCCGGACGCGATCTTCTGCTCGTCATGCGGAGCCTACCTCGAGGCGACCTGCCTGCGGTGTCAGGCCCCCGTCCCCTCCGGTGATGCTCGCTTCTGCGTGAGCTGCGGCGAGTCGCTCGCCGCCTGATCAGCGCGGCGCGACCCCGAGATACTCGAGCGCCAGCGCGCTCAACGCCCGCACCCCGGCCGGCAGCGCCGACTCATCCGCGAAGAAGTATGGCGAATGGTTCGATGGCGCCTTCGTATGATCCTGATCACGCGGCGTGACCCCGAGGAAGAAGAAGACCCCGGGCGCCTTTCGCTGGAAGAGCGAGAAGTCTTCGGCCCCGGTGATCATCGGGGCGAGGTGCACACGGTCCGTCCCCACGGCGCGGCGGAGCGTCGGCATCATCCGCTCGGTCAGTGCGGGATCGTTGTCGGTCACTGGGTAGCCGGAGTCGATGGTCACGAGCGCCGTCGCCCCCGCGCTCGCCGCGACCTGTGTTGCGATCCGCTCCACCGACGAGAAGACCAACCGCTTCTGCGGCTCGCTGAAGGTGCGGATCGTCCCGCCGAGCACCACGGTGTCGGGGATGATGTTCTCGCGCACCCCGCCGTGGAACATTGCCACCGTCACGATCGCGGGGAGTTCGGTGATGTTCACCTGACGGCTCACCACCGTCTGCAGCGCGTTCACGATCTGCGCGCTCACGACGATCGGGTCCACACCGGCCCAGGGCGCGGCGCCGTGGGACTGCCGGCCACGCACCGTCACGTGGAATGAGTTCGAGGCCGCCATCGTCGGGCCACCGCGCACCGTGATGTCACCGGCGGGGCCGGGCCAGACATGAAGGCCGAAGACTGCATCCACCTTCGGGTCGTCCATCGCCCCGTCGCGGATCATCGGCTCGGCGCCACCCGGGCCCTCCTCGGCTGGCTGGAAGAGGAAGACCACCGTCCCGGGGATCTGCGCGCGCATCCCGACAAGCACCTCGGCCGCTCCCATGAGGATCGCGACATGGTTGTCATGGCCGCAGGCGTGCATCACCCCTGTCTCCTGGCCATTCCAGACGGTGCGGACTTTGGATTTGAACGGGAGATCCACGAGCTCGGTGACGGGGAGGGCATCCATGTCGGCGCGGAGGGCGACGACCTTCCCAGGCTTCCCGCCCGTGAGCACGCCGACCACCCCCGTCCCGCCGACCCCCGTGCGCACCTCGATCCCAAGCTTGCGGAGATGGTCGGCGACGAGCGCCGCGGTTCGCGTCTCTTGCATCCCGAGCTCCGGATGCGCATGGATGTCGCGCCGCCAGGCGACCACCTGCGGATTCACCGCCGCGACGCGACGATCGAGCTCGTCATAGAGGCGCGACCCCTGCGCCTGGCTCGGCGAGTTGGCGATCGCGAGAACAGCGAGTAGCAGGACGAGACGAGACATCGGAGCTCCGCAGGAGGAAGGGACGATCGGTCAATCCTGCGCCCATCCGGGCGTCAGGGGAAGGGTGTGGGGTCAGGCGGCGCCGTCGATCTGCCTGGCGACCTTCGCCGCCGTCGCCGTCGCGCTCTCGAGCAGGGGGATACCCGGACCGAGATACGATCCGCTGCACCAGAGGCGGCGGCCCGGTTCGTCGTGGAGGCGATCGATGAGCCGCGCCCCCTCGAGGGCCCGCGCATTCACGATCGGACGCTGGAAGCTGGCGCGCGCATAGACGCGCGCGCCCTCCGGCTCCACGATCGGGTTCCAGGTCTGGAAGACGGGGGAGCCCCCAGCGAGCGACGGTTGCACCCGGTTCATCCAGATGGTTGCCATCGGGCGATCCCCCTGCGGATCGATGACCATATTCACCGGGGCCCATCGCCGCCGGTCGTGCGGGGCGAGCCGCGCATCGGTATGCACCACGACCTCGCTCGACTCATAGCCGAAGCGTTCGAGGGCCTCGCGCTCGCGTGCGAACCCCGCCTCGAGCATCCGCGCCGCCTGATTCGCTTGCGTCGCGAGCACCACGTGGTCAAATCGGGATTCGCCCCCATCCCAAGCGATGCGAACGCCCTCGGGATCGGGCGTGATCTGCCGCACCGCGACCCCACACCGCACCTCCGTGAGCGGCTCGGTCAGGCGGCGGACTACCTCGCGCGTGCCGAGGACGACGCGCCGCACTCCGCCGAAGGTGAGGCCGCGCGTGAGGTAGTCGAGGATGATTCGTGCCGGGTACGCACGGACCGCGGTCGTCGAGCAGGTGCAGACCGCGGCGAAGGTGGGGATCAGGAACCCATCGGTGAAATCACTCCCGAGGCCAGCGCGATCGAGCCAGCTCCCGAGCGGTTCCTCGCTGGCGCCGAGGTCAGCGAGGGCCGTCGGGGCCATCCGATAGAAGCGCAGGAGGTCCCGATTGATGCGCAGCGCGCGCGCCCCCAAGGGCAGGGCAGGGAGGGGAACCGAGCGTCCGCCGACGATCCAGTTCGCATACCGGAAGTAGGTCGCGCCATGCAACGTGCTGAACGAGCCGGCGTAGTTGGTCCGCTCCAGCTGGACGCCGAGCGCGTGATAGAGCCCGATGAGGGTCGGGTAGTATCCCTCGTAGATCACACGCAGCGGGACATCGATGCGTGCGGTGCGGCCGTCGTGCGGGAGATCGAGCGAGTGGGCATCCATACCCACCACGGGGTGCTTCTCGAGCAACGTCACTCGATGGCGCGCGCTGAGACGCCACGCCGCCGAGAGGCCGGCGATCCCTCCGCCGATGACCGCGATGTCGAGTCCGGTACGCATCAACTCGAATAGTAGCTCGCGTTCTCCTCGATGTAGCCCTTCGTCAGGTCGCAGCCGTACGCGGTCGCATCAGCAGGTCCCACGCCGAGGGCGATCTCGAGATCGACCACCTCCGCCGTCAGTGCCCGCCGGACCGTCGCGTCATCGAAGGGGAGTCGTTCGCCCCCACGGACCACCTGGGAACCATTGATCCAGGCATCGGTGGTCGCCGGCTGGATCGTGCAATCGAAGCACTTGCCCACCGCCATGAGGAGCCGTCCGACATTCGGATCGGCGCCATGGACCATCGTCTTGACGAGTGGGGAGTTGAGCACCGCCTTAGCGATGAATCGCGCCTCGCGGTCGTCGCGCGCCCCGCGCACATGGACCCGCAGGAGGTGCTCGGCCCCTTCGCCATCGCGCCCGAGGATCTCCGTCATGCGGATGCAACCGGCGGTCAGCGCCTGGAGGAAGGCTCCCTCGTCGACGGGGCCGGCGAGGCCGTTTGCGAGGATCGCGCAGGTGTCCGAGGTGCTGGTGTCGGTGTCGACGCTCAGCATGTTGAACGAGCGTCCGATCGCGGTGCGGAGCATCGCATCGAGCGTCTGGGCGGGGATCGCCGCATCGGTGAAGATGTACGCCAGCATCGTCGCCATGTTCGGCTCGATCATCCCTGAGCCCTTCGCGACCCAGGTGATCGACGCCTCACCCACCGTGCAGGAGATCGCCTTGGGGTGCGTGTCGGTCGTCATGATCCCCTCCGCGCCCACGAGGGGATCGTCCTGCAGGTCGCGTGACATCCCGCGGACCCCGGCCTCGATCTTCTCCACCGGGAGCTGGACCCCGATCACCCCGGTGGAGCTGACGAGCACGTGTTCGGGTGTCGTCCCCAGCTCGGCCGCAGCCGCCGCGGCCATCCGCCGCGCATTGGCGACGCCCTGTGCGCCGGTGGCGACGTTGCTCACCTTGCTGTTCGCGATGATCGCGCGGAGCACCCCCCCACGAATCGTCTCGCGGCCCACGATGATCGGGGCGCCTGGGAAGTGATTGCGCGTGAAGACCGCTGCGGCCGCGGCATCGACCTGGCTCACGAAGAGCGTCAGGTCCTTCGCTTCGGGCTTGAGGCCGACGTTGCGGCTGGCGCAGCGGAAGCCGCGGGGGAAGCGAGCGGTGGGGTGGAACGCAGTCATCACGGCCTGGGGTGAGCGGGACAGGAAGATAGGGGGCGCTGGACCTCGGCCGCCATCGGCTTAACATCCGGGGGATCGGAGCGTCTTCTCTGGCAGAGCGGCGCCTCCGCCGCCGTCCTTCCTCTGGAGCCAGACATGATCACCACATATCGCCTCGTCTGCATCGCGGCCCTCGCCGCCGCCCCCACCCTCGTCGCTGCGCAGCGTCCGCAGCCGCCGGTGCCGCCCATGCCGCCTGGCGCCGTGATGGAGGTGGAGATGGCCCCCGGCATGCAGGGGCGCATGCAGGGCCGGATGCCTGAGCGCATGGTGATGATCCGAGAGCGCCAGATGGGGCGCGGCCCCGGCGCGGGACTCCAGCTCGGCGTCACCCGCCTCCTCAATCTCCGCCGCCAGCTCGAACTCACGCCGCGGCAGGTCGCGCAGCTCGACTCGATGGAGCGCGGGCTCTTCACCGAGCGCAAGGCGCTGATGGAGCGGATGCAGGGGCAGCGGCGTGCGCTCCAGCAGCCGGGGCCGCAGGGACGGCCGATCTCGCCCGATTCGATGCGCGCGCGGATGCAGCAGCTCCAGCCGCAGATGGCACAGTGGCGCCAGCGCGACTCCTCCGCCCTCGCCTCGGCGGAACGGCTCCTCACCGAGCCGCAGCGACAGAAGCTTCGTGAGATCCGTGCCTATGCGCGCGGGCGCGCCGATGCCATGCGGCAGTCGCGTGGGCCGCGTGGGGGACAGCGGATGCCCCGTATCGAGATGCGGCCCATGCAGGGGATGCCGCGCGGGAATGAGGAGGTCGAGGTCGAGATCCGTCGCGACCGGCCGGGGCAGGAGGTCATCATCGAGCGGCGGATGACCCGTCCGCCGCTCTGAGCACACGACGACGGGGGTTCGACCGAATGGCCCGGGGGTTTGCCTCCGGGCCGTTCGTTATGCGGTCAAGCGCATGGCGAAGCAGTGTTTCTCGCCGACCTCGATCTCCGTCCGGTCCACCTGCTGATAGCGGGTGATCTTCTCCGGATAGGTCGGGAGGGGGACCCGCTCGAAGCCGGCAGCGAGGAAGAGCTCGTCGGAGAACGAGACCGCGAAGAGCTCGCGATAGCCGCGGCTCTTCGATAGTTCCACCGCCGCGGCGATCAACGTCCGCCCATGGCCCACCCCCTGGGCATCGGGGTCGACCGCGAGCGAGATCAGCTCCGCCACACTCGGGCTGTACTCATCGAGCGCCACGCACCCGATCACCCCGCCATTCGCATCGCGGAGCACGCGATAGTCGGCCAGATGGTTCGCCGCGAACTCCGGCGAACGCACCAGGGTGAGCCCCGCCGCCGCATAGCGGTTGTTGAGCGCGAGCAGGGCAGGGATATCCGTCTCGTTCGCGCGCGTGATGCGCAGGGTCATCGTTCGACGGCCTCCAGCCGGGTGAGGGCGATACGGATCGGGACGAGCGTGACGGTGAGGCATAGCAGGGCCGCCGCGCCGAACCCGAGGACCATCTCGGTGGGATCGGCCGTCGTCCCGAATGCCTGGGCCGAGAGAAAGCTGTAGACGGGGCGCGCCTCCAAGATGATCACCCCGGCGATCACCCCGATCGACGCCATCATGTAGAGCAAGCCGCCGAAGCTCGTCGGGATCTGCGCGGCGTTCTCCGTCTCGAACTGCGGGAAGAGGGTCCCGAACCCGATCGCCATCGCCGCGAGGGCCACCGTCAGCAGGGTGATCGTCCCCAGCGAGACGATCATCATGAACGAGCTCACCTGCAGCAGGTGATTGGTCACCCCCACGATCCCGAGGGCGAGGACCAGCAGGGGGGCCGTCCCCACCCAGTACTTCGCCCAGAGCAGGTCGCGCACGCGCATCGGGCTCGAGCGGAGCAACCAGAGGGTGCGCCCCTCCAGTGAGACCGCGGGGAAGATGAAGCGCGCCGCGATCGAGGCGAGCACGAACCCCGCGAGCGCGAGATTGAGGAAGGGGACGATGTTCACGAGGAAGAAGGTGATCCCTGGTCCAGTCAAGGGGAGGAACTTGATGTTGTAGACGTAGACCACCACGAGCACGCCGAGCAGGATCAGCTGCGACCACTGCGTGGTGTCGCGGAAGAAGACGCGGATCTCCTTGAGCAGGAGCTCACGGCGGAGCACCCCCAGCGGGGCGAGGACGCGATGGAGCAGACGGGTGAGCGAGCCCCGCTCTGCCACCTGGCGATGCGCGCTCTCCTGCGCGCGACTGAACCCCGCGAGGTAGCCCCGCCGGTGCAGCAGCGCGCCGAGCACCACGACGCCCCCCATCGTGCTCCAGAGCAGATAGAGCGAGAGCCAGGGGATCTCGTCGGTCAGCGCCCCCATCACCACCTGTTGGGCCCACTCGCTCGGCAGGAAGGGCGAGGTGGGGGTCCGCAGGAGGGCGATGAACTCCACGAGGTCACGGAAGCCTTCGGGGCGCGCGAGCTGCTCGGGGCGCAGCAACCGGAAGAGGAGGACAAGTCCGCCCGCGGCGAGCACCGCGATCACCGAGAGGATGTCCCGGGTGCGACGGGCGGGGAAGACGTTCACCAAGATCAACGTCACCGCCGTCCCCACCGTGACGGGGATCGTGATGAGGGGGAGCATCGTCGCCACCACGATCACCGGGAAGCCAACGCCTCCGTCATAGACGAGCCCGTAGGCCATGAAGAGGGGGACGGAGACGAGCAGGACCATCCAACTCGATGCGACGAAGGTCTCGAGGAGCTTCGCCCCATAGAGGCGCAACCAGTCGACGGGGGCCGCGACCAATGTGTCGAGGTCGCGCGCGAGGAAGAAGCTCGACAGTGCCGTGATCACGCTCGAAAGGAGCAGCAGGGAGGTGAATCCAAGCAGGACCAGCCCCAGCAGCTTGCCCGCCATCAATTCCCCGATCTCCTGTACGCCGCGGAAGTAGGTCAGCAATCGCGCGAGGACCCCGAAGATGAACGCCCAGAAGAGGAGGCCGGTGAGCGCGAGGATCGCCACGCGCGCCCCGTTCCCCCGCGATTGCGCCGTCGCGCGCGCACGTGCCGTGAGCCACTTGGGGAGGAGGAGATGCAGGAGCGGGGGATCGGGCAACTGTTCCTGCAGGGCGGGGACGGCCTCAGGCATCGAGCACCTCGACAAGGTTCCGCGCGGCATTCTCCCCGGTGAGTCGCAGGAAGATCCGCTCTAACCCCTCCTCCCCGTCGGCAAGCTCTCGGCGGAGCTCCGCCATCGTTCCCGCCGCGCGGATCGTCCCCTGCGCGATGATCGCCACGCGATCGCAGAGCGACTCCGCCACCTCCAGCGTGTGGGTCGAGAAGATGATCGTGTGCCCGCGCCGCGTGTATTCGCGGAAGAGGTCCTTCAGGATGCGCGCGGCCTTGGGGTCGAGGCCGACCATCGGCTCATCGACGACGATCACCGCCGGTCGATGCACGAAGGCGCTCGAGATGATCAGCTTCTGCCGCATCCCGTGCGAGTAGCTCTCCACCAGTTCGTCGCGCCACTCCTCGAGGTCGAAGAGGCTCAGGAGTTCGCGCGCGCGGTGCTCGACCTCCGGCCCGGCCTGATCGTACAGCCCGGCCACGAAGCGGAGGAACTCCGCCCCGGTCAACTTCTCGTAGATGAACGGTCGATCGGGGATGAACCCCAGCTTCGCCTTCGCCGCGACGGGGTCCCGAAGGAGATCCACCCCGGCGATGCGGATCGAGCCACTGGTGGGTTGGAGGATCCCCGCGATCATCCGGAGCGTCGTCGTCTTGCCGGCCCCGTTGGGCCCGAGGAAGCCGAAGAGCTCGCCCGAGCCGACCGTGAGGTCGATGCGATCCACGGCGGTGAACCGGCCGTAGCGTTTGGTGAGTTGACGGAGTTCGATCATCAGCGGGTCAGGACCTCGAGTCGCAGGGTACCCATGAGGCGGAGGAGCTCGGCCTGGCGAGTTAGCCCCCCGGTGACCACGCGCAGATGCGCGGCATCGGCGGGGAACTGCCCGAAGGTGGGATCGACCGCGACCCAGTCGCGCAGCCAGATCTCCGGCCACGCGTGGTAGTAGAAGCGGCCATTCACGAACGCGAGCCCGGCGGCGATACGCGTCGGGATCCCCACCGCGCGGGCGAGGGCGGTGAAGAGCTGCGTGTGCTCGTTGCAGTCACCGCGACGGGCGCGGAGTACCTGCGTCGCGCTCGGGATCGAGATCGTCACCACCTTCTCGAGCGAGTCGTGTACCCACCGCGTGATGCGCGCGGCGACCATCGCGGGATCCCGGGAGGTGCCGGCCAGCCGCAACGCGAGCGCGACGATCGCCGGGTCACCGGTCTGCAACAGCGGCTCGGCGGCGAGTTCGCGCGCGAAAGTGCGGCGGAAATCGGCGGGGGGCGCGGCGAGCGTCCAGGGGGCCGTCATCAGGTCACCACGCTCACGTCGAATCTCGACGGTGTCACCGCGCAGCGTCTGACGGCCTCCCGCGAGGTCGAGTCCGGTCGGATCCGCGCCGAGGAAGCGCAACCGGAGCGACGCGGGTCCTTCCCCATGGAATGAGACGCCCGACGCGATCGCCGACGCGTCGATCAGATCGGTGGGAGGTGCCGCCTCGCGCGCACGGTCTGGCGTGCGCGCCCGACGCGACCGCGCGGTCCAATTCAAGAACGACAGTTCGAACGCGGTCCGCTTGAGCGAGATCCCTCCGGGCTGCGTCGCCTCGATCACCCGACCCTGCGCGTCGACCCATCCACTGAATCCCGCCCCGTTCGTCGGGACGAGTCGCCAGCCGCGCACCGTATCGGTGCGAGCCGCGACGAAGGCCTGCGCCGTGGCATCGAACCGCGCGCTGTCCACCAACGTGAAGAGCGATTCTGCCGCGATGCGCAGCTCGATCGTGCTCGGCGTCATCGTCGTCGGATCGATGCTCGCGAGCGCGATGCGGCGGCCCACCTTCGGGGTGCGCACGAGCATCGCTGCCGACGGGATCACCGCCGGCAGGAGGATCGGCCCCGCGACCACCATCCGTTGACTGTCAGCAGGCTGTCCTGGTGCCTCGAGCACGAAGACCACCGCGCTATCCCCCTCCGTCACCCCTCGTGCACGCAGCGGCGCCGTCGGTGCCTCCATCGCCACATCGAAGGTCCGGAGCGCGAAGCCACGCGAGAGCGTGAGCACGGCGCGCGCGCTCGCCGGGACCGACTGCCCTGCGACGGTCAGCTCGGCGGTGAGTTGGTCGATGACCTCGAACCCGGTCGTCGTGGTATCGATCCGCGTGGAGGCGTATCCGATCTGGCGCCCCCCCTGTTCGACCATGAAGTACGTCGTGCTCGGACCCAAGCGGAGCGCCGCCTCCGCGAGCACCGCGCTGCGCTCGCGGAAGACGCTTCGCTGGACCACCACCGCGATCCCGAGCCCCCAGGCGCCGAGCAGGAAGGCGCCGAGGATGGTCCGCCGCCGGCCGCGCGTGATCATGGGCGTTGCGCGTCCCTGGCGCGACGATAGAATGGGGCGGCCTGTTCGGGTCGACCCAAACGGTCGTAGATGATCCCGACCCCTTTGAGGGCCCGCCAATGGGCAGGATCGAGCTCGGCAGCGCGCTGGTAGGCGACGAGCGCCCCCGCGAGGTCATCGCATTTGTTCAGTGCTTCCCCCAAGTGGTAGTGCGCCCCAGCATGGTCGGGAAGTCGTTCTGTTGCCGTGCGTAGCGGTGCGATGGCGTCCTTCCAACAGGCGCGTCGGCAGGCGATCACCCCGGTGTACAACGCGATCTCCGGGGCATCGGGCCGGAGGAGATCCAGCTCGCGGAGTGCCTGCACCGCCTCATCGTACCGCAGCGTGTTCGCGAGGGTCTCGATGCGCGCGCAGGCCACATGGAACGGATCCGTCGGCGGTGCCGTGGGCACCACAGGGGCTGGCATCGGGGCCGGAACCGTGGTGGGTGCCGGGGTGGGTGCCGGGGCGGGTGCCGGGGTGGGTGCCGAGGAGGGTGCTGGCATGGATGCCAAGCGCGAGCTCGTACCGGGCCGCATCACCGCCGTCAGGACCGTGCCCCCCGGTTCCTCGAGCTCGCGGTCGTCGTACGACCACTCCCCACAGACGGGAGGCTCGCGGACCGCTGTCAGCATCGGGGTCGCATCCGGACCTGACACCTCCACCGGGACGAGGGGGATCCCCTCCGCCGCTCCGAGCAGGAGCTGCGCCGGATCGTGGGGCCGCGGGGCGGAGGGCAGGGGGAAGTCGGTCATGTCCGAAAGGCGTGCCGGAGGGGCTATCTCGCCCCGCCCGTGGCAATCTAGTGACCCGCCTCCCTTCCATTCACCCGCCGCCCCCTCGAACTTGCAAGACTATGTCCGGAGACGCGCTGATCGTTCGTGGGGCCCGCGAACACAACCTGAAGGGGATCGATGTCACGATCCCGCGGGACCAGCTCACGGTCATCACCGGCCTCTCGGGGAGCGGGAAGTCCTCCTTGGCCTTCGACACCATCTTCGCCGAGGGGCAGCGGCGTTACGTCGAATCGCTGTCGGCCTACGCCCGACAGTTCCTCGGGCTCATGGAGAAGCCCGACGTCGATGTGATCGAGGGGCTCTCCCCCGCGATCTCCATCGAACAGAAGACGGCCGGTGCCAACCCGCGCTCCACCGTCGGGACCGTCACCGAGATCTACGACTACCTCCGTTTGCTCTATGCACGGGCCGGGACCCCGCACTGCCCCCGGTGCGGACGCGGCGTCGCCCGGCAGACGCCCACCCAGATCGCCGACGTCGTCCTCGGGTGGTCGAAGGGGACGAAGGTGGAGGTCCTCGCCCCGCTGGTGCGCGGTCGCAAAGGCGAATTCCGCGATCTCTTCGAGCATGTCCGCAAGCAGGGCTTCGTCCGCGCGATGGTCGATGGGGCGCTGATCGACCTCGCCGATCCGCCGAAGCTCAATCGCAAGCTCAACCACGACGTCTCCGTCGTCGTCGACCGCCTTGCGGTGCGCGAGGAGGATCGCGGACGCCTCACCGATTCGCTCGAGACCGCCCTGCGACTCGCCGAGGGGTTGGTCGAGGTGGTGCGTCACGACGCGAAGCCGGTGACGCAGCTCTTCTCTGAGCGGTACGGCTGTCCCGATTGCGGCATCTCGATGCCTGAGCTCGAGCCGCGGCACTTCTCCTTCAACTCCCCGTTCGGCGCCTGCCCCACCTGCACGGGACTTGGCACCAAGCGTACGGCGAGCGCCGAACTCGTCCTCGGCGATCCCTCGATCTCGATCCTCGAAGGGGTGGTCCTCCCGTGGGGGGAACCCGACGGCTATCTCCGCCGCGTGATCCTCCCAGGGCTCGCCAAACAGCTCCGCTTCGAGCTCAACACCCCGTGGGGACAGCTCCCCGATCGCGTGAAGTTCGAGCTCCTCTTCGGGAGCGCGAAGAAGAAGGGGGAGGAGGCGTCCAAGTGGGAGGGGATCCTCGCCAACGTGCAGCGGCGCTACACCGAGACCACCTCGGATGCGATCCGGACCGACCTTGAGGCGTACATGGTCGTCGCGGAGTGCCCCGACTGTCATGGGCGCCGACTCAAGCCCGAGTCGCTCGCCGTCGCGGTGCATGGGCGCAACATCGGGGAGTTCACCGCCGGAGCGGCCATCGAGGCGCTCGCCTTCGCCGAGAGCATCCCGGTGCGTGGCCCCGCCGGTCCTGGGCTCGATCCGGGCATCGCGGGCCCGATTCTCAAGGAGGTGCGGGAGCGGCTCCGCTTCCTCGTCGATGTCGGACTCGACTACCTCACCCTGGATCGCTCCGCCGAATCGCTCTCCGGTGGCGAGGCACAGCGCATCCGCCTCGCGACGCAGATCGGCTCGCGGCTCGTCGGGGTGCTCTACATCCTCGACGAACCGAGCATCGGGCTCCATCAGCGTGATAATGCGCGTCTGCTCGAGACCCTGAAGCGGCTGCGCGATCTCGGGAACACCGTCCTCGTCGTCGAGCATGATGAGGAGACGATCCTCGAGGCCGATCATCTGATCGACCTCGGGCCCGGCGCCGGCAAGCATGGCGGCGAGGTGATCGCCGAGGGCACGGTCGATGCGGTGAAGCGCGTCGCGCGCTCCATCACGGGGCAGTACCTCAACGGCACGCGCTCGATCCCCACGCCGAAGACGCGCCGGCCGCGCACCCCCGAGCGCGTGCTACGGGTCGAAGGCGCGCGCGAGCACAACCTACAGATGGTCGACGCGGAGTTCCCGCTGGGCTGCTTCGTCGCCGTCACCGGCGTCTCCGGCTCGGGGAAGAGCACGCTGGTCGAGGACATCCTCCAGCGGACCCTCTCGCGCCACTTCTATCGGGCGCGCGTGCTCCCCGGGGCGCATGACCGCGTCGTCGGACTCGAGCATCTCGACAAGGTCATCGACATCGACCAGACCCCGATCGGTCGCACCCCGCGCTCCAACCCCGCGACCTACACCGGGCTCTTCACCCCGATCCGCGAACTCTTCGCCGAGATGCCGGAGGCGAAACTCCGCGGCTACGGCCCGGGCCGCTTCTCCTTCAATGTGAAGGGCGGCCGGTGCGAGGCCTGCCAGGGCGATGGGCTCGTGAAGATCGAGATGCACTTCCTCCCCGATGTGTACGTCACCTGCGAGCAGTGTCGGGGGAAGCGCTACAACCGTGAGACGCTCGATGTGCGCTTCCGCGGGATGAACATCAGTGAGGTGCTCGAGCTCACCGTCGAGGACGCGCTCCCCGTCTTCGAGAATCAGCCACGCATCCACCACAAGCTCCAGACTCTCCACGGGGTGGGGCTCGGATACATCCATCTCGGGCAGAGTGCGACCACCCTCTCCGGCGGTGAGGCGCAACGCGTGAAGCTCGCGACCGAGCTCGCCAAGCGCGACACGGGGCGCACCCTCTACATCCTCGACGAGCCGACCACGGGGCTCCACTTCGAGGATGTGCGCGTCCTCCTCGAGGTCCTCCACACCCTGGTCGATCGCGGGAACACGGTCCTCGTGATCGAGCACAACCTCGATGTGATCAAGACCGCCGACTGGATCGTCGACCTGGGGCCCGAGGGGGGCACCGGGGGCGGGCGGATCGTTGCGGCGGGCACGCCGGAGCAGGTCGCCAAGACCCCAGGGTCCCACACCGGGGCCTACCTGAAGAAGATCCTCACCGCGCGTTAGCTTCTCGACATGGTCTCCCTCCTCGACATCATCGGTCCCGTCATGGTAGGCCCCTCCTCGAGCCATACGGCGGGAGCGTGCCGACTGGGACTCATCGCGCACGATCTCGTCGCGGGGACCCCGGAGCGCGCGCTCATCGAACTGCACGGCTCCTTCGCCCGCACCGGTGAAGGGCATGGCACCGACAAGGCGATCGTCGGCGGGCTCCTCGGCTTTCGCCCCGATGACGAGCGTCTCCGCGATGCGCTGCAGATCATAGAGAAGGAAGGGCTCGACTATCGCTTCGAGAAGACGACGCTCGGCGAGGAGCCCGAGGTCCATCCCAACACCGTGCGCATCACCGTCCATCGCGCGCATCGCCATCATGTGATGCGCGGCGCCTCGCTCGGCGCCGGGCGCATCAAGGTCTCCGAGATCGACGGCTACCCGGTGGAGGTCGACGGCTCGCATCACACCATCGTGATGGTCGCCGAGGACATCAAGGGATCGATCGCGCGGATCGCGGGGATCCTGAGCGAGGCCGATGTGAACATCGCGACGCTCCGACTCTCCCGGAAACACCGTGGGGGCGACGCCTTCATGGTGATCGAGGTCGACGAGCGGCCCGCCGATGACGTGGGCGCGGCGCTGAAGGCGCTCCCGTGGGTGCGGTGGACGCACCGCATCGAGAAGGTCGGCGGCTGATGTATCACAGCCTGCATGACGCGATCGCCGACGCCGAGGCGCGGGGTGTCTCCCTCGCGACCGCGGCGCTCGACATCGAAGCGCGCGACCAGGGGCGTCCGGTGGCGGAGATCCGCGAGGCGTTGCTGCGTGCGCTGAACGTGATGCGCGGGGCGGTGGAGCAGGGGCTCGCCGGCGACCTGCGCTCGAACTCTGGCCTCGTCGGTGGCGATGCCGCCAAGTTGCGGAGTGGGCCCGCGGGGCCGCTCGCTGGCACCGTCTTCCGCGAGGTGCTCATGCGCGCGATCGCGGTGCAGGAGGTGAATGCGGCGATGGGGATCATCGTCGCCGCCCCTACCGCCGGTGGAGCAGGGGTCCTTCCCGGCGTGCTCCTCGGCCTCGCCGCCAAGCATCGGTTCTCCGACGAGGCGATGGTCGATGCCCTCGCCACCGCAGGACTGATCGGCGCCGTCGTCGCGCAGCGCGCCTCGCTTTCGGGCGCCGAGGGCGGATGTCAGGCGGAGACCGGCGCCGCCGCCGGGATGGCCGCTGGGGCCGCGACGCAATTGCTCGGCGGCACGCCGGCGCAGGTCGGCCACGCCGTCGCCCTCGCGCAGCAGGGGACCCTCGGGCTCGTCTGCGATCCCTTGGGTGGATTGGTCGAGCTCCCCTGTGTGTTCCGCAATGCGACGGGGGCCGCGATCGCGCTTGCCGCCGTCGAGATGGCGATCGCTGGTATCACCTTCGCCATTCCCGCTGACGAGGTGATCGATACCATGGGTGAGATCGGACGCGAGATGGATGTCCGCTACCGCGAGACCGCTGGTGGGGGACTCGCCGCGACGCCGACCGGACGCCGCCTCGCCAAGGAACGGCTGACCCAGATCAAGCGCGCCTGACGACCACGCACACGACCCTCTCCCTTCGCTCCGGATGAACGACGCGCTCACTCGAAAGGTCTGGGTCCTCCCGGGATTCACCGCGATCCTCGTCACCGTCCTCCTGCTCTGGCTCGCAGGATCGGTGGCCGATCTCCTCCTGCTCCTCTTCCTCGCGGTCCTGATCTCGGTCTATCTCTCCGCGGTCACCGACCACCTGGTCACGTGGACGCGGTCGCCGCGGGTGCCGGCCTTCCTCGTCGCCCTCTTCCTCTCGCTCGGGGCGCTCGTCGGGGTGGGCGCGCTGCTGATCCCGCCGGTGATCGATCAGACGCGGCAGATCGCTGCCGCGCTCCCCACCCTCGTCCCCGCCTGGGAGCAGGGGCTCGAGCGGCTCCTGCACCGGATCCCCGGGATGGCCGACGTCTTCGTCGCAGGGGAGCATCGCATCTTCACCGTCGCGCTCGAGGAAGCGGAGAAGCTCGTCGCCGGGATCGTCCCGCGCCTCTTCGATACCCTGCACCTCGTCGTCAATCTCGTCGCCGTGCTCGTGATGGCGATCTACCTCGCGCTCGCCCCACAGCGCTACCGCGAGTTCCTCCTCGCCATCACGCCGCCCCGCCATCGCGTGGCCGCCGCCGATGTGCTCGATGCCCTCGCCGAGACGCTCCGCGCCTGGACCATCGCGCAGCTCATCGCCATGACCACGCTGGCGGCCCTCACCGCCATCGGGCTCTGGCTCCTCGATGTCCCCTACTGGCTCGCCTTCGGCATCTTCACCGGACTCGTCGCCGTCGTCCCCTTCTTCGGGACCTTCGTCTCCACGCTCCTCCCCGCGCTCTTCGTCCTGCCGAGTGCGGGGGGCGGGGTGCAGGCGCTCCTCGTGGTCCTCCTGGGGACGGTGATCCATGTCATCGAGAACCAGTTCGTCATCCCGGTGATCATGCACCGACGCGTCGACCTCCCGCCGGTGCTCACGATCATGAGCGTCCTGATCTGCGGGCGACTCCTCGGGCCGTTCGGGCTGCTCGTCGCGGTGCCGACCCTCGCCGTGGTGATGGTCCTCGTCCGCCGCGTCCTCATCGCGCGGGTCTATGACGATGGCGATGCGGCGCCGGCGGTCGTCCAACCGGTGCTTTCGCGGCGGCAGCGCAAACGGATGCGAGACGCGATGCGGTGATGACGGGGGTGAGGGACCGGGCGGGCATCGTCCTGCCATGCCCTCCCTCACCACCCCATCGACGGCGCCGACGCCGGTCGTCGAACTCCTCGACGTCTCGCGGCGCTGGCGTCCCGGGATCCTTGGCATCGCCTCCGAGGTCGACGCGCTCACGCGCGTCACCTGTCAGCTCTTTCCAGGCGAGCTCGTCGTCCTCACCGGCGCCGCCGGTGCAGGGAAGAGCTCGCTCCTGTTGCTCGCGGCGGGTGAGGTGGCCCCCACCTCCGGTGTCGTGCGCTGGGCCGACCGAGGAGAGCCAAGCGCCGTGCGCCCGCAACGAATCGGGCCACGACCATGGGAATACTCCTTCCTGTCGGTGCGGCAGGCGATCGCCTTCCACGCCGATCAGCTACTGGTGCAGGATGCGCGACTCCATCCGCCGACGCGCTTCCTCCCCTTGCTGCGTCGCGTCGGACTCCAGGGACGCTCACGCACTCGGCTCGGCGAGCTCTCCGCGCTCGATGCCTTCCGGGTGGTGGTCGCGCAGGGGCTGCTTGCGCGGCCGGCGCTGCTCTGCTGTGATGAGCCCTTCGCCTACTGTGGGCCGACGGAACGAGCGCAGGCCCTCCAGCTCCTCCGGCGCGTCGCGGGCGCCGGGATCGCGGTCCTGATCGCCACGCGCGACGCGGAGGCGATCACGTCAATCGGCGGGATCGATCGGATCATCCGGCTCCGCGCCGGGCGCATCGTGCCGGAACGCCCCGCTGCGGGACAGCGCCCGCTCTTCCCACCACCGAGTCTCACGAAGAAGTCGCGGCCTCGACGTCTCCGTCCGCACACCACATCGGCCCCTGGTGCCGAGCCCACGATCGCGCGGGTCGCCGAGGAGCGATCGCCCGTCTAGCTTTCCGGCGATGGCTCCGTTTCGTCTGTTCAATACGCTCTCACGCTCGATCGAGCCCTTCGCTCCGGCGGATGGCCAGACCGTGCGTCTCTACACCTGCGGGCCGACGGTCTACAACCCGGCGCACCTCGGGAACTTCCGCACCTTCCTCTTCGAGGATCTGATGCGGCGGGCCATCCGGCTGCGCGGGTGGCAGGTGGAGCAGGTGATGAACCTCACCGACGTGGACGACAAGATCATCGTCCGTGCCGCGCAGCAGGGGAAGACGATCCGCGAGATCACCGATCCCGTGGTCGAGGGGTTCCACGCCGATCGGCGCTATCTGCGCATCGAGGATGCGGAGCACTACCCGCGCGCGACGGGCTACATCCCGGAGATGATCGCGCTCGTCGAGCGGCTTGTCGCCAACGGGGTCGCGTATCAGGCGGAGGATGGGTCGGTCTACTTCGCGATCGACAAGTTCCCGGCATATGGACGACTCTCACGGCTCGACACGCGCGAGATCCAGAGCGGGGCGCGCGTCGCGCAGGACGAGTACGCCAAGGAGAACGCGCAGGACTTCGCGCTCTGGAAGTCGGCCAAGGCCGAGGATGAGGCGTGCGGCGCGGCGTGGGATTCGCCGTGGGGGCGTGGGCGTCCGGGGTGGCATCTCGAGTGCTCCGCGATGGCCATGGCCCTCCTGGGGGAGACCCTCGATATCCATGCGGGCGCCGTCGATCTGATCTTCCCGCACCACGAGGACGAGATCGCGCAGAGCGAGGCCGCCACGGGGAAGCCCTTCGCGCGGTGCTGGTGTCATGGTGAGTTCCTCCTCACCGATGGGACCAAGATGGCCAAGCGCGTCGGCAATGTGCAGAACGTCGCCGACCTGCGGACCAACGGGGTGAGTGGGGCCGCCGTGCGCCATTTCGTCTTCTCCACGCACTATCGCAAACAGCTCAATCTCGCGGCGGAGGCACTCGAGGGATCGATCGAGGCGGTGCGTCGGTTGCGCGACTTCGCTGACCGACTCGCCTCGGCGTCTGGAGGGACGGCGGCACTCGAGGATGCGGCCGATGCGTTGGAGACCGCGGTGCGCGAGGCGATGGCCGACGATCTTGATGCGCCGGCGGCCGTCGCCGCCCTCTTCGAGTTCGTGCGCGCCGCCAACCGCGAGCTCGATCGCGGGGGGCGTGAGCCGGGGCCGCTCGCGCGAGCCCGCGAGGCCTTCGCGCTGGTGGATGGGGTGCTCGACCTCATCCCGGAGCCCGCGCAGGCCGATGCCGAGCTCGCCGCCTGGGTGGAGGAGCGACTGGCCGCGCGCCGCGAGGCGCGGGCCCGCCGGGACTTCGGCACGGCGGACGCGATCCGCGACGAGCTCTCGGCCAAGGGGATCGTCATCGAGGATGCCGGGGGGACGACGAGGTGGAAGGCAGGGCTCAGGTGACAGGTCCCAGGGCACAGGTCCTCTGACCCCTGGTACCTGAGACCTCCGATTGACCCCTCCCCCTCGTCCTACTATCCTTCGACGCTCGCGTAGGACATCGGTATCGCCGACGTAGCTCAGCTGGTAGAGCACCCGATTTGTAATCGGGCGGTCGCGAGTTCGATCCTCGCCGTCGGCTCTGATGGGATCGAGTCGGAGACGGGGTCCGCGGGGTGGGGTACCCAAGTGGCCAACGGGAGCAGACTGTAAATCTGCCGGCATCCGCCTTCGAAGGTTCGAATCCTTCCCCCACCATTGGTCGGTAGGTCCGTTGGTGAGGGGCGGGCAGGGTCAGTATCAGGAGATCGCGGGAGTAGCTCAGCTGGTAGAGCGCAAGCCTTCCAAGCTTGATGTCGCGGGTTCGAGCCCCGTCTCCCGCTCTGGCAGGGAAGAGGTCGCAGGTATCGTGAACAGGGCTCTCTGACCCCTGATTCCTGGTCCCTGACCT
>CAXRBM010000151.1:0-6458 GCA_964228675.1 Gemmatimonadaceae bacterium | reverse complement strand
TTCGTCGCCCGACTTGGCGATGCGGCCGTCGCCGGGGTCGGGACCGCAGGGAACCTGCAGTTCCTGATCATGGCGGTCACCCAGGTGCTCAGTGTGGGGACGATGGTCCTGGTCTCGCACTGTGCCGGACGGAAGGATGCCGAGGAAGGGACGCTGGTCTACAACCAGTCGCTCACCCTCGCGGGGATCACCGCCGTCCTGACCCTGCTCCTAGGCTACACCGCTGGCTTCGCCTGGGTCGATGCCATCGCGGCGAGCCCAGAGACGGCCCGACTCGGCCGATCCTATCTCGCCTGGTTCATCCCGGCGCTCGCGCTCCAGTTCCCTCTCGCGGCGATGATGTCGACGCTGCGCGCCACCGGGATCGCGCGCCCGACGATGGTGATCCAGATGGCCACGGTCGGACTCAATGCCCTCCTCGCGCCGATTCTCATCACGGGCTGGGGCACCGGATATCCGATGGGGGTTGCTGGGGCGGCCCTCGCGAGCGTCATGGCAATCGTCGTCGCGCTCGTGTTGGCGCTCGTCTACTTCAGCCGCCTCGAACACTTCGTCCGATTCGATGCCGCACGCCTGCGCCCGCATCTGGCGACCTGGCGCCGGATGTTCGGGATCGGGATCCCGGCGGGGCTCGAGTTCGGTCTGATGTTCGTCTCGATGGCGGTGGTCTATTTCATCATCCGCGACTTCGGACCGGCCGCGCAGGCGGGCTACGGGGTCGGCTCACGCGTGATGCAAGGCGTGCTCCTCCCGGGGATGGCGATCGCCTTCGCCGCCGCGCCGATCGCGGGGCAGAACATCGGCGCCAACCGCCCCGACCGCGCCCGCGAGACCTTCTTCGCGGCGATCAAGCTCGGGAGCGCGGTGATGATCACCCTGAGCGTCCTCTGTCATCTCCGTCCCGAGTGGCTGGTCCACTGGTTCTCGAGCGATCCGGCGGTCCTCGCCGTCGCGGCGACCTTCCTCGCGACGATCTCGATCAACTTCCTCGCCTCGGGGATCGTCTTCACCTGCTCAGGGTTATTCCAAGCGCTAGGCAACACGACGCCGACCGTCATCAGCAGTGTCGTGCGGCTCGGATGCTTCGTCCCCCCCGCGCTCTGGGCCTCCCGGCAACCCTGGTTCTCCCTGCAACGGCTCTGGTACATCTCCGTCGCGGCGACGACCCTCCATGCGATCGTCGCGGTGGCGCTCCTGCGACGTGAGGCGGGGCGTCGCGAGGCCGCATCACCCGCCGCCCGCGCGTAACTTTCTCGGTGGACGACACGGGGTCGTCCCTGTCCCCTGTTCGGAGTGTTGATGGCGGATACCCCCAGACCCTCGGTGGTCATCGGTCAAGTGAAGCTGACGCGATATCCTCTCACCCTCCGTCTCCGGAGTGGGGAGACGGTCTCCGGGTACTCGGACATCCCGGCGCTTCAGTCCCTTCGGGCCTTCCTCACCACGCGTCGTGGGGGGGTCCTCCCCTTGAGTGACGTGACGCAGTCGACGGAGGATGCCACGCAGGTGGTGTTGCGGCTCTCGTCCGTCCTCTATGTCTGGTCGACGGATCCCACGCTCCGATCCGATAATCCGATTCCCGGGCTGGTCCAGCGCCTGGTCCGTCTGAGCTTCGACGACCAGGTCGCCGTCGAGGGGGTCCTCTCCCTTCCGGCGAGCCAACCCGTCGCCGACTACTTCGGTCGGGCCGAGGATTTCATCATCCTCGGATCGGTCCAGCTCCCGGAGGTCGACCGACCCATGGACCTCGCGATCTATGTCGATGCGATCAGCATGGTACGAGAGCTCGCGGCCCCGACGGCATCTGCCCACGCGGTGGAGACGGTCGTCGAGCGCCGGAATTCCACGCTCCGCCTCGTCGCGTTCAAGGACGTCTGATCCCCCGTGGACCTCACCGCCCTCGCCGAGCGCCTCTCCTCGAGCCCGCTGACCGCGCTCCCGATCGTCTTCGGCGCCGGGGTCCTCACGAGCCTCACCCCCTGCATCTACCCGATGATCCCGATCACCGCGGCGATCGTCGGTGGGCAGAGCGTGGGCGCGGCGGCGGCGCCCAAGTGGCGCACCGTCGCCCTCACCCTCGCCTATGTCCTCGGGCTCGCGACGGTGTACTCGGCGCTCGGCCTCCTCGCTGGGCTCACCGGGACGATGTTCGGCAGCGTGAGCACGAATCCCTGGCTCTCCTTCGCGATGGCGAACCTGTTGGTCCTCGCCGCGCTCTCGATGCTTGATGTGCTCCCGATCCGCCTGCCGGCGGCGCTGATGCAGCGCGCCGCGACGGCGGGAACCGGGGGGCGTGCGGCGGGCGCCTTCGTGATGGGCGCGATGTCGGGGCTCGTCGCCGCGCCCTGTGGCGCACCGGTGATGGCCGCGGTGCTCACCTGGGTCTCGACGACCGGGAGCGCGGCGCTCGGCTTCCTCTATCTCTTCGCCTTCTCGGTGGGGATGTGTGTCCTCCTCGTGGCGGTGGGACTCTCGAGTGGACTCGTCTCGCGACTCCCGCGCGCCGGCGCCTGGATGCTCTGGGTCAAGCGCGGCTTCGCCGTGATCATGATCGGCGTCGCGGAGTATTACCTCATCGAGATGGGGAAGCTCCTCTTCTGATCCTCTTTCCGGTTCGTTCGATGCGCCCTGCTCCCATTCGCTCGCTTGTCGTCGCAATGCTCCTCGCGATCCCCGCCGCCCTTCACGCCCAACTTGGGATCGAGATCGGCGCCGTCGCACCTGAGGTGATGGTCGAGACCCTCGATGGCCGCGCCGTCTCCCTCGCGAGTGCGTACAAGGGTCGGCCCGCGGTGATCGAGTTCTGGGCCACCTGGTGTTCCAACTGCAAGGCACTCGAACCCCGCATCGAGGCGGCACAGCGCACGCATGGGGCCGCGGTCGCGTTCATCGGTGTGGCGGTGAGCATGAACCAGTCCGTCGAGCGCGTGAAGCGCTACACGGCGGAACACCTCAAGGGATTCACCCACGTCTACGACAAGAAGGGCGACGCGGTCGGCGAGTTCGACGTGCCAGCGACGAGCTACGTGGTGGTGCTCGACAAGAATGGGAAGGTCGTCTACACCGGGCTCGGTGGCGACCAAGACATCGCCGCGGCGATCACGAAGGCGTTGCGCTGAACGCGAGGCGCGAGCGCTCGCTCACGCCTCGTCGGCGAGCGCAGTCCCGAGCGGTGCGGTGAAGAGGTGCCGAGCCGGCTGCGGCTCGCGTGTGAGATAGACCTGCAACGCGCGCACCTCGAAGGGCTCCGGTTCGCGCACGGCCAGCAGCGCACGGCGCGTTGCCGCATCGAGCGTCGGATAGAGACTCAGCGTGCAGTGTGGCGTGAAGGGATAGCGCGCCGGGGCATAGGGGATCCCACACCCGCGTAGACGCTCATGCAGCGCGCGCAGTGGCCCATGCGGGTCGAGCGGGAGCAATACGATATCCCGATCGACGAAGCGCTCGGCGCGCCCGAACTGTAGGATCAGTGGAGGGGTCGCTGCCGCGATCGGGAGGATCCGCGCCTTCAGGACGTCGATCGGCGTATCGGCCTGAAAGGGGCCGGCCCCCGACGAGCCGATCAGGGTGACATGGGGCGGGAGATGCCGGGCCATCTTGGGGTCGACCGCCAGCTGCTGCGCATGGATCCGATCGGCCAGCGCCCCCTCGAGTTCGATCGTGACGAAGATCCCCGCTACGGCCATGTGAGCGAGACGCCGACGCGCGTCCCCCCGAACGGGGCCGGTGTCACGAATGGCGTCACGACGGTCTCGCCGAGGAGGTAGCGGTCGATCACATTGCCTGGGCGCGTGGCGTGCCAGCGGGTCACGGCCCACCCGGTCACCGTGCCGACCGCGGCGCCAAGGACGACATCGCTCAGCCAGTGGGCGTCGGTGTGCACGCGAGCGTACGCCGTCCACGTCGCGAGTCCGTAGGTCGTGAGCCGAACGGTGCGCGCGTGCTCCGGAGCGATGCGGGCGACCTCGCTGGAGACGGCGGAGGCGAAAGCGAAGGCAGCGGTGGCGTGGCCGGAGGGGAGCGCTTCATACGCGCCATCACCCTGGATGCTGTCCCACCCACGACCGAGCTCGACATCCCAGACCTCGTACGGGGGATGGTTGGGACGCGCCCGACCGATCGAGGCCTTGAGCACTCGCGTGATCACTCCGGAGACACCGATCGTCTCGAATGCGCGCAACCCGACCTGCGCCACGTGTGGATGACCCGTGACGCGCCCACCGATCCACATCCCGGTACTGAGGGTGAGCACCCCGGGGTCACCCCACAGATTGCCGGCCCGCGCCATCTGCTGGATCCCCTCGAGCACCTGCCACTCCGGACGGCGCACCGATGACCGTACCCATCCATCCGCTGGCACCGCGAGCGCGGTGAGGCCGACCCCGATCGCGGCGCCCTTCAGATCTGCGCGGGTCACGATGGGAGCGGGACGGACCAGCGACGTATCGACGGATGGCCGAGACGAGATCGAGGAGGCCGCGGATGATGCGGCCTGTGCCCCGCCGACCTGACTCGTCGTGAGCCCGAGGCAGAGCACGGCACCGAGGCCGACCCAGCGGGGACGGGGTCGGCGCCACGCGGGGGATCGGGGGACGCGAAGGGGGGACATCTCCCCTAGTTTAGCTAGCAGCCGTGCACATCCGCGACTTCACCTCCCACGCCGACCGCGCCGCCTGCGTCGCTCTCCAGGAGCTGACCTGGGGCGCAGGGTTCACCGAGAAGATCCCCGCCGCGATGCTCTTGGTCGCGGCGAAGACCGGGGGCGTCGTCGCCGGCGCCTTCGATGACGACGGCACGATGATGGGGTTCGTCTTCGGCGTGACCGGGGTCCGCAACGGAAAGCTGATCCACTGGTCGGATATGCTCGCGGTGCATCCGGCCGCGCAGGGTCAGCACCTCGGCGAACGCCTCAAGGCCCATCAGCGCGACGCCTGCCGGCGACTTGGGATCGAGACGATCTACTGGACCTACGATCCCCTCGTCGCGCGCAACGCGCACCTGAACCTCAACCGGATGCGGGCGCGGGTCGACGAGTTCGTCCCGTCGATGTACGGCGATGCCACCAACTCGCCGCTCCAAGGCGACATGCCGACCGACCGCTTCGTGATCGCGTGGGCGGTCGATCCGGCACGCGACGCGGAGCCGCTTGATGCGCTACCCCCTGAGCTCCCGCTCGTGGTCACGGCGTCGGCCGACGAGGGGCCCTTGGTCGATGCCCCTGCTGTCGGCGTGCGCGTCCCACGGGATATCTCCTCACTCGCCGCGCGCGACATCGCGCAGGCCCGCCGGTGGCGCTTCGCCACCCGTAGCGCCTTCGCCCACTACCTCCCCCTCGGCTATCACGTCCGCGGCTTCGTCGCCGACGCCGAGGGCGGGACCTACCTCCTCGTGCGTCGGGAGCCCTGATGCGCCTCGATCGAATCGTCCTCCGCGAGATCCGACTCCCCCTCGTCGAGCCCTTCCGTATCTCCTCTGGGGAGATGCGTGATCGGCGGATCATGTTGTGTGAGCTCATCGACACCGACGGGGCATCGGTCTGGAGCGAGTGCGTCGTCGATGATCTCCCCAACTACTCGTCGGAGACCCTCGATACCGCCTGGCCAACCATCGCACGCGTGCTCGCGCCACGCCTCCTCGGGCAGACAATCGATGGTCCGGGCGCGGTGCATGCGATCCTTGAGAGCGATGTGCGTGGGCACCAGATGGCGAAGGCCGCACTCGAGATGGGATGCTGGGGACTCGAGGCGACGCGGCAACGGATCCCCCTCGCCCGACTCATCGGCGGGACCCGCGAGACGATCGCAACAGGGATCTCACTCGGGATCCAACCCTCGGCGGAGCGATTGATCGAGAAGGTGCGTGCCTCGCTCCTCGCAGGCTACCAGAAGGTGAAGATCAAGATCGCTCCGGGGCGCGACGTATCGTGGGTGCGCGCCGTGCGCGAAGCGGTCGGCCCCGACGCCCACCTCATGGCTGACGCGAACAACGCGTACACCCTCGAGGACCTCGATCACCTCCTCGGCCTCGATGACCTCGGGCTTATGATGATCGAGCAACCGCTCGCGCACGATGATCTCGTGCGGCATGGCGTGCTCCAACGGCGCTTCCGCACCCCGATCTGCCTCGACGAGTCGATCACCTCGCTCGATCGTGCGCAGGATATGGTCACCCTCGGTGCGGGACGGATCATCAACGTCAAGCCGGGGCGGGTCGGGGGCTTCACGAGTGCCGTCGCCATCCACGACTTCTGCCTGAGCGAGGGGATCTCCGTCTGGTGCGGCGGAATGCTCGAGAGCGGGATCGGCCGCGCCTACAACGTGGCGCTCGCCTCGCTCCCGAACTTCACCCTCCCCGGCGATCTCTCCCCGAGTGCGCGGTACTGGGCGCAGGATGTCGTGACCCCAGAGTGGACGATGGATGCGACGGGGATGGTGCGGGTTCCGCTCGATCGGCCGGGG
>CAXRBM010000150.1:0-4092 GCA_964228675.1 Gemmatimonadaceae bacterium | reverse complement strand
CGCGGTGGGCAGGGCGGTGGTCCCGGTGGCTTCCAGCTCCCCGCCGTGCAGCTCGTCGATCCCGCCGACATCCCCGACTATCGCCCCCCGTTCACCCCGAACGCCGCGATCGGTGACCTCGATGGCAACCTCTGGGTCCGCACGACCGCCGTCGCCGGTGACCTCGGCCCCATCTACTACGTGATCGACGCCAAGGACCAGATCATCGATCGCGTCCAGCTCCCCCCAGGCCGCATTCTGTCCGGCTTCGGCCCGAGCGGGACGCTCTACCTGGCTGTGCGCGATTCCGCGGGGAAGACGTTCTTGGAGCGGGTCAGTCTGAAGTAAGGCAGGGGTCAGGTTTCAGGGACCAGAGCGGGGCGCCGGCGTTGCCGGCCGCCCCGCTTCTGACACCTGACACCTGGTCCCTTGTCCCTTTTCCGACCAAATCTGTCCCAATCCCTTGCATCCCCTGAAGCGCCACCGTACCATCCATATGCACCCATTGAGAACCATTCTCAACTCGCCGTTTCGCCCGCCCGGATGACCCTCCCCGTCGCCTCGAACGACCCCAGCTGCCACTGCCCCCTGCTCGACACCAAGCAGGGCAGCGAGTCGACCGTCGTCGCGATCGCTTGCGGCGATTCTGAGGCGTGCCGCCTCCGCGCGCTTGGCCTCTACGAGGGCGCCACCATCTCCGTCATCGGCAAGCGCCACTGTCTCCTGGTCGACGTGAGCGGTACCCGCCTCGCCTTGGGCAGCGATCTCGCCACCGGCATCACCGTCCAGCCGCGGGCCGCCACCGCCCCCTGACGTGAACGCACCGGCAGCGCCGGCGCGCCTCGGCCACGATCGGCCCCTGCGCGTCGCCATCATTGGCAATCCGAACACCGGCAAGACCACCCTCTTCAACGCGCTCACCGGACTTCGGCAGCGCGTCGGGAACTTCGCCGGCGTCACCGTCGAGCGTGTCGAGGGCACGTTCACCCTCGGCGACGGCCGCCGTGTCACGATCCTCGATCTCCCCGGCTCGTATTCCCTCACCGCCGGCTCCCCCGACGAACAGATCGCCCTCGAGGTCCTCCTCAAGCGCGACGCCTCCCACTGGGATCCCGACGTCGTCCTCGTCGTCGTCGATGCGGTCCACCTCGATCGCAACCTCTTCCTCGCGAGTCAGGTCTGTGAGCTCGGTCTCCCCGTCGTCATCGCGCTCAATCAGATCGACGTCGCCGAGTCACACGGGATCGCCATCGACATCCCTGAGCTGATCCACGAGCTCGGCGTCCCGGTCATCCCCACCGTCGCCTCGCGCGGCGAGGGACTCGACCCCCTTCGCAACGCCCTCTTCACCGCCGCGGTGTTACCGGCTCCCACGGCGCGCTTCGCGATCGACGCGAGCGCGGAGACCTCGCTCGCCCGGCATCAATGGATCGGTGAGGTCGTCGCGCGCACCGTCACGCGGCGCGCCCGCTCCCTCGACACGCCGAGCGATCGGGTCGATGCCATCGCGTTGCATCGCGTCGGGGGGCCGCTCCTCTTCTTGGTGATCATGGCGCTCGTCTTCCAGGCGGTGTTCAGCTGGGCGGCCCCGCTGCAGGATGCGATCGAATCACTGGTGCTCGCCATCGGACATCGTGTGGGTGAGGTCCTCCCCGACGGGGATCTCCGCTCCCTCGTCGTCGACGGCGTCTTCGCCGGCGTCGGCTCGGTGCTCGTCTTCCTCCCGCAGATCGCCATCCTCTTCGGCTTCATCGGGCTGTTGGAGCAATCGGGCTATATGGCGCGCGCCGCATTCCTGATGGACGGCCTCATGCGTCGCGTCGGGCTGCACGGCAAGAGCTTCATCCCGATGCTCTCGGGCTACGCCTGCGCCGTGCCGGGGATCATGGCGACGCGTACCATCGAGGATCCCAAGGATCGCCTCGCGACGATCCTGGTCGTCCCCCTCATGAGCTGTTCGGCGCGACTCCCGGTCTATACGCTCCTCATCGGGACCTTCATCCCCGCGCTCCCGCTCATCCCCGGGCTCGATCTCCAGGGCGCGACGATGCTCCTCATGTATCTCTTGGGGACCGCCACCGCGCTCGCGATTGCCGCGCTCTTCCGCAAGACGCTGCTGCGCGGCCCCGTGCGCCCGATGATCCTGGAGCTCCCGCCCTATCGCTGGCCTGCGCCCCAGTCGCTCCTGGTCTCCGTCTGGCAGCGCTGTCAGGTCTTCCTCCGCCGCGCCGGCACGGTGATCCTCTCACTCAGCATCGTCCTCTGGGCCCTCGCCACCTATCCGCGCGCCCCAGAAGACGCCACGCGCACCGCGGAGCAACAGCAAGAGGCGCAGCTCGCGCACTCCGCCCTCGGGCGCTTCGGCAAGGCGATCGAACCCGCCGTCGCGCCACTCGGCTACGACTGGAAGATCGGCGTCTCCATCGTCGCGAGCTTCGCCGCGCGCGAGGTCTTCGTCTCCACGATGGGGACCATCTACGGCGTGGGCGGGGAAGATGACGCCGCCCTCGCCGATCGCCTGCGCGCCGAGACCGATGCCTCGGGCGCCCCGGTCTACACCCCGCTCATCGCGGTGGGGCTGATGGTCTTCTACGTATACGCCCTGATGTGCATGAGCACGATCGCCGTCACCGTACGTGAGGCGGGTGGCGGGCGCATCGGGTGGCGCTGGGCGACGATCCAGTTCGTCTACATGCTCGCGTTGGCGTATGGGACGGCGTGGCTGGTCCTGGTGATCGGCCGCGTGCTCGGGTTCCACTGATGCGCCCCGATACGGTGATCACGCTCGCGATCGTCGCCGTCGCCCTTGGCGCGGTGGTGCGGCGCGTCCTCAATCAGATGCGGGTAGCGCGGACCAGGCGCGCCGATGGAACCGGCTGCGACAGCTGCGGGCAGGGCTGAGGCGCGCGCGGCCCTGAGGCCGCCGTGGCATCACCCCGCGACGAGCTCCGCGATCGCGATCTCCCGCGCCCCCTTCCGCACCAACACCCACCGTCCACGCACCGCCTCGCTCGCCGGCACCTCCTGCGCCTCGGCGCCGACCTTCGCGCCATTCACCGACACCGCGCCCTGCTGGATCAGCTTCCGCGCCGCGGTCTTGCTCAACCCGAACCCCTGCTCGATGAGCGCCACGAGGTCGATCGTCCCATCACGGGCCGACACCCGCAACGAGGGCATCTCCGCCGCGAGCATCGCGAATACGTCATCGGACAGCGCGTGCGCGTCGGCCTTCTTGTCGAAGACCGTCTGCGAGACCTGCGCCGCTGTCGCTGTGGCCGCGGCCCCATGGATCAACGTCGTCACCTCGGCGGCGAGCCGACGCTGGGCCATACGCAGATGCGGCGCCGCGGCATGCTCCGCCTCGATCCCCTCGATCGTCGCACGATCCAAGAGCGTGAAGGTCCGTATGAGCCGCCCGACATCAGCATCTTCGGTGTTGATCCAGAACTGGTAGAACTGGTACGGGCTCGTGCGCGCGGCATCGAGCCAGACCGCCCCCGCTTCCGTCTTCCCGAACTTCTTCCCCGCGGCATCGGTCAACAGCGGGAAGGTGAGTCCATGGGCCTCGCCGCGCGCCGCCTTGCGGAGCAGCTCGGTCCCGGCGGTGATGTTCCCCCACTGATCGCTCCCACCCACCTGCAGCGTCACGCCATCGTGTTGATACAGATGCAGGAAGTCGTGCGCCTGCAGCAGCATATAGCTGAACTCGGTGAAGGAGATCCCCGTCGCCATCCGCGACTGCACCGAGTCCTTCTGCAGCATCAGGTTCACGGTGAAGTGCTTCCACGTGTCGCGCAGGAAGGGGATGAGCCCCTGCGAGCCCAGCCAGCTCGCGTTGTCGCGGACGTGGATCCGCGCCCCCGCACGCTCCCCGAGCGCCTGCGTCACCACGCGGCGGATCTGCCCCTCGATCGCCCGCGCGTTCGCGGTGATCTCCTCCGCGGCGCGGAGCGGGCGCTCCTCACTCTTCCCGCTCGGGTCGCCGATCATCGCCGTCCCCCCGCCGATCAGCGCCACCCCCTCATGCCCGGCGCGCACCAGCCGCACGAGCCCGAGGATCGAGACGAGGTTCCCCACATGGAGTGAGTCGGCGGTCGGATCGAACCCGCAGTA
>CAXRBM010000149.1:0-2934 GCA_964228675.1 Gemmatimonadaceae bacterium | reverse complement strand
GACTTCTACATCCGCTACCCCGATGAGGTCTACCTCGCCCAGGTGCGCCAGATGGTCGATGATGCCGCGCGTGCCGCAGCGCTCGCCACGGGGACCCAGGTGCGGATCGAACCGTACGGGAGCATGCGTGACGGGATCTCGGTCGGGGCGCTCAACGAGGTCGCCTTCGCGTACGTGCGGCGCTACGGGGGCACGCGCGTCCGCGAGGCGCCGCAGAAGCCGCAAGGGTGGGAGGAGACGGGAAGCGTCTCGCGCGACCTCCCTGGCGTGGGATTCAGCGCCTACTCCTCGAGCGGGGGATTCCACACCTACGAGATGGAGGCGGATGCGCTTAACGCGATCGGGCACACCGGCTTCCGGATCGATGCGATGGCGATGGCCGCCCTCCTCCACGACTTCGCCACCGACGCGGTGTTCCGCGCGAAGGTGCGCGAGGAGTTCACCGCCACGCAGGCCCTCTTCGGGGACTATCTCACCGCCCTACGCACGGCCTACCCCGTCCCAGTGATCCGCTAGCGCCACCGCGCTTCGGCACGCGCTTCGGCGTACCGCTCAGTACGCGTAGCCGAAGATGATCCCCATCTCGTCGGTGCTCTGCAGCCCGAAACGGACGGTCGCGGCGGTGGTGTTGTTGTAGGTGACGATCGACTTGAGTCCCTGCCCGGGACCGAGGCGCACCGGCTGCGGAAGGAGAAGGAAGGCCGGGTGCTCCCAGTCAGTGCTCTCATACACGGTCTCACCGTCCCGGGGCCCCCCGACGACCTTGATCACGAAGCGCTCGCCGAGCCGATGGGTGTGCGAGGTGAGGGCGACGATCGTCGTCGAGTCAGTGACGGTGAAGGTCCGCTCGAGCGTGGTGCGCTGTCCGGCGGGGAGGGTGATCGACTGGTTCCCCCAATTGAGCGTACGCGCGACCTTCGTGACCTGTGCGAGGGGGATGGTGTGGAGGTTCACCGCCGCCTCTCCGCTGATCGGGGCCTCGGTGTGGTTCGCGTAATGCACGTTGAGGTCGAGCCCGGTCCCGGCGGGGATCTTGAGCGCCACGCCAGGCGGGAGCTCGTAGGTGAACTCGGGCTGCATCGATCCGCCGAAGAAGATGTGATACCCCATCGTGACCATGTTGGTCGTGTTCATCGACCCATCGGGGTTCCGGATGTCCCGGACCGCGTCGTACGCGGGGACGAGGAAGCTGGGGATCGTCGGATTGAAACCGTAGATGACGAAGTGATGGCTATTGGGGCGCATCCGGAAATGGATGCGACGCACATAGAGGTCGGTGGTAGTCGCGGCGCGTCGATGGACGAAGAGCTCGCGCTCGAAGTGCTTAGCGACGGTGAAGGGCTCGACGCGCAGTTGGATCCCGGTCCCAGCCGCCGGCGCGGTGAGGGGTTGGAAGGCGGCCTGCGCCTGCGCGGTCTTGTCCGCGAGGAGCGCGGCGTCGGCTACCTCCCCGCGGCGCGGGGCGCCGGCGGCGATCCACTGGAGGAGGTATTCCACCTGTCCCGCGGTGAGCGGGGCCCGTCCCTCGGGCATCACGGGGCCGAGGTCGATCGGGAGCGGATGCGTCGGCGCGAGGACGCGGAGGTAGAGGAGCGAGCTGTCGGGGCGTCCGGGAACCACTCGCTTGAGTCCGGCGAGTCGCGCGCCGGGATGGGTCGGGGTGGCGTTCACGAGCGCGTCGTAGGCGCCGGTCCCGCTCAAGGCGACCTGTCCCGATCCACTCACATGGCAGCCGCTGGTCGCGCACGACGGGGTGAGCACCTCGTTCACGATGCGTGAGAAACTCCCATCGACCTCGATGGTGCCCGCGGGGGAGCCCTCCTCCCCGCAGGCGGTGAGGGCGAGGGTCAGGGCGAACATCGCGCCGCCACGCAGAACGAGAGCACCCGAGGGCATCTGGCGAGGGTAGGACATGGCGACATGTTACGGTCGCGTCGCGGGTCCCGAAAGACCGTCGCGCCATCCTCCCCCCCGCGCATCCGGTCCCCCATACTTCTCCGTATGACCATCGACCGACGTTTCCCCTCCGTCCCCTTCGTCTTGGGGGGGCTGCTCCTCCTCACCGTCGCCTGCGGGAAGAAGGCCGACGCCCCAGAGGAGGAGAGCGGGACCCCGACGATGCAGGCCGCTCCGGATGACATCGTCCCCGAGAGTGCCGCCGTCGCCGACACGATGCCCGGGGCTCCGATCGCGCCGTCGACCGCACCGTCAACGGCGCCGAGTGCGGGGAAGGCCCCGTCTGCGAGCACGCCGTCGGGTGGCGCAGTCATCGGCTACGACTCCGCCTTCGGGCCGAGCTATGCGCTCGATTCCGCCGGCCGAGCGATTCCTCTCAAGAAGCGGAAGCCATGATGTCGCGCACTCTCGCCCTCGCCGGCGCGCTCGGCCTGTTCGCCCTCGTCGGGGGGTGCAAGGATTCGACGGCTCCCACCGAGGAGAACGACACGACCTTCGACATCGATCTGCGTTGGGTCGGGACCAAGCCAACGGGCAATGTCGCCACCGCGTTCGATGCCGCCGCAGCGCGCATCGAACAGATCATCCTCAATGACCTGCAGGCGGCGAAGGTCGGGAGCAAGGAGGCCCCCTTCGATCTCACGAAGTGCAGCGCCTCGATGACCGGGATCTCCTCGCTCGATGAGATCGTCGACGACCTCGTCATCTACGCCAAGGTCGAGGCGATCGACGGGGTGGGGAAGACGCTGGGCTCCGCTGGTCCCTGTCTCACGCGGGTCACCGGAGGGCTGACCGTGGTCGGGATCATGCGCTTCGATAGCGCCGACCTCACCGACCTCGCCAACAAGGGGCGGCTCAATGCCGTCGTCCTCCACGAGATGGTGCACAGCGTGGGCGTCGGGACCCTCTGGCGTCGGCGCGGCATCCTCGCCGACAGCGGGCTCGCCACGGTGCGCGTCACGGGGCCGCTCGCGGCGA
>CAXRBM010000148.1:0-2939 GCA_964228675.1 Gemmatimonadaceae bacterium | reverse complement strand
CTCCGCGCCGCCGATCTCGCGCGCGCCTCCTGCGCATCCGATACCGCGCTCGTCGCGACCTTCCTGCGGTGGATCGACCGTCGGCCCTCGAAGCTCGACCGTCGGCGTCGTGGCGAGGTGAGCTGGCAGGGCGCGGCCCATGCGATCGTCGCCGTCGCGCGCCTCGCCCCCGATGAGGCGCGGCCCCGGCTCGATGCGCTCGCCACCGATCGCGCCTGGCCACTGCGTCGCGCCGCGGCACGCGCCGGCGGCGTGCTCAACGACACCCTCCTCCTCCGTCGCCTCGCCACCGACCGTGACGACAATGTGGCCGAGACGGCGATCGAGCTCCTGCGTGAGCGCACCGCGCATGTAGATGACGCGGTATATCTCGCTGCGCTCTCGCGCCGAGGGGCGCAGGTGGTCCGCGCTGCCGCCGTGGCGCTCAAGGGGTCGTCGCGCCCTGAGCTCAGCGACGCCGCGATGCGTGCCTACCGCCGCTTCGCGGCACGGAACAACGCCTCGGAGCGTGACGTTCGCGTCGCACTCTTGGAGGCCGCCGGACGGCCGGCCTCGGAGGATCGGATCCAAGACCCGCCTCGCCCGCTCCCGCGCGATGCCGTCCGCCTCGCCCTCGGCGACACGATCACGCTCCGCGTGACGATGGCGAAGCGGAGTGGCGGGGGCACCTTCGACGTCCGCCTGCGTGGCGATGTGGCCCCGATCATGGCCGCGCGCCTCGCCGCACTCGCTGAACGCGGGTTCTATGATGGGCTCACCTGGCATCGCGTCGAACATGATTTCGTGATCCAGGGCGGGAGTCCCGGCGCCAACGAATACGTGGGGCACCCGCTCGCCCTGCGGGACGAGCTCGGCACCCTCTCGCATCGGCGCGGCACCCTCGGGATGAGCACACGCGGCCACGACACCGGCGATGCGCAGTGGTTCGTCAATCTGCGAGACAACGCGCGGCTCGATCGTGACTACACCGTCTGGGGCGAGGTGATCGCCGGGATCGACGTCATCGACGCGATCCTCGAGGGCGATGGCATCCGCACGATTCGGATGCGCCCCGCCCTGCGTCGCGATTAGAAGGTCAGCTGCACCGTCGCGAGCCAGGTGCGCGCCGCCACCGGGAAGAGATAGCGGGTGGTCCCATCCGTGTAGCCGGCGGCGTAGGCCGTGGTGTCCAGGAGGTTCAGCCCCTGCAGTCGCAGCCGCTGCCGTCCGATCGGCACGCTGAGATCGCCATCGACCATCGTGAAGGCCGGGGTCACGAAGGCCGCGTTCCCATCATTGGCGAGTGGGGAATCCCCGACATGCCGCACGCCGAGGATCGTCTCCCAGCCGGTGCGCGGTTGCCAGATCGCCTGCACGTTGGCAAGGACCGCCGGGGTGAGCACGGGACGCACATCGCGATAGGTGATCCCCGACGCCTCATCCTGGTATTCGGCGATCCGCGCACGCATCGCCATCGCGTTCGCGCGGATCACGAGCGATGGGGAGAGCGCCATCGTCCCTTCCACTTCGACGCCCACGCGCGAGGAGCGATCGACGTTACGACGGAGCGGGCTCCCGGTGATCGCGATCGCGCCGATGGGGGCGATCTCATCGCGGAAGGCCATCGCGAAGGCGTTCACCTGGAGCGTGGTGGTACCGCGGGTGAGGCGCGCGCCAAGTTCGAGATCGGTGAGTCGCTCGGGTCGGACGCGCGTGAACGGCAACAGCTCGGCCGCCGCGGCAGCATCGATGTCATCGGCCCCGGCGAGGAGATCGGTGCGGGTCGGTTCCCGACTCGCCTGACCTACGGAGGCGAAGAGGGTGAGATCGCGGCGCGCCTGCCAGGTGACCCCGAGCTTGGGATTGAGGAAGCGCCAGTCGACCGAGAGATCACGCATCGCATCTTCCGTCGGCCCGGGGATCGGGGTTCCCGGGGAGGGCTGGTAGCGGAAGGCGGCGCGCCGGAGCTGGAGGTCACCGTTCACCTCGAGCGTGCCGAACTGCCGACTCGCCTTCACGAAGCCGCTCTGCTCCTGCTTGAACCCGGTGTTGTCGTAGAGGCGCGTCTCGAGGTCGGGACGGACCTTGAGGTGGTGATCGCGCGCGTAGTCACTGATGTGGATCCCCGCAGCGAAGTCGGTCGACCGGGCGCGCCAGGTGAGGGTGGAGAGGAGACCGACCCAGCCATGATCGAGATTGAAATTGAAGAGATCCCCGGCCGCCACATCGAAGGCACCCCCGGCGGCGTTGCGATAGACCGTCGTGGTCAGCGCCGCAGACGCACCGAGGCTGCGCGTGTGCTGCACGCTCGCCATCGCCTGCCAGAAGTCATCGCGCTCCTCGGATGACATCGGATTGAGGCGCCGATTCACTCGGAGCTCGTCCTCGCTCGCGGCGTAGTAGGCGAGCTGCATCTTGGACCGGCCGGCGAAGCCGGTGAACTTCACCGCGTCGCGCGCCCCGAACCACCCTGCACTCACGAACGCCGACCGCGCCTGATTCCCCGAGCGCTCGCGATAGCCATCGGTTGCTTGGCCCGAGAGGCGCGCATAGGCCGCGAACCCACGATGCAATCCGGTGGCGGCCTCGACGCTCACACGATCGGTGTCCCACGAGCCTGAGGTGAGCTGGAGCTCACGGAAGGCCGGTGTGGTCGCGAGCGGGAGCGATTCGAAGCTGAGCGACCCCGCGAACCCGGCAGGCCCGAAGGCGCTCGCCCCCACCCCTCGCTGCACCCGCACCGACTGCATCGAGTTCATGAAGTCGGGGACGTTCGAGAAGTAGAGGACCTGGTCCTCGGGATCGTTGAGTGGGACGCCGTCGATGGAGATCGCGAGGCGGGTCTGATCGATCCCGCGGAGGCGGAGCGAGGAATACCCACTGAAGGTGCCGGCATCCGATGCCGCGGTGACCCCGGTGAGCCCTTGGAGAGCGAGCGGGGCGTCCTGCCCCGCATAGGT
>CAXRBM010000147.1:0-2307 GCA_964228675.1 Gemmatimonadaceae bacterium | reverse complement strand
GGCCGAGCATGCGCATGGGACGCTCAGTGCGCAGGGGAGTTCCGCGAATGGTGGGACGACGCTCGGCGGATGGGCGGAGGCGCCACTCGCCGGCCTCACCGTGCGGGGCGAGGGGTCGTTCCGGAACACGGGTGATCTCCGCACCCCCGTCGGGGTCCTTGGCCATACACAGTCGATGCTCGCGAGTGGGAGCGTGGGTGCGTCCGTGGTCCGCGACTGGGGCTACGCCGGCGTCGCCTATCGCTTCCTCGGGAACGAGTACGGGTTGCCCGGGGGATTCGTCGGGGCACATGCGGACGGGGTCGACATCGCGATGCGTCGGCACACCGTGCGCGCCGAGGCCGATTGGCATCCGACGACTCCCCCATTCGAGAGTGTGCGCGCAACGGTCACCTTCTCCGACTATCTGCACGAGGAGATCGAAGGGGATGGCGAGGTCGCGACACGATTCCAGCAGCGGATGACCGTCGGGGAGGTCGTCGCGCGGCATCGACCGATCGGCGGTGTGAGCTCCGGGGCGATCGGGGCGCGTGCTCAGTATCGGGACATCACGACGGCGGGGGCGCTGCGTACCCCATCGACGGCGGATTGGTCGCTCGCCCTCTTCGCGATCGAGGAGTGGGGGACCGGGCCGCTCCGTCTCCAAGCGGGTGCGCGCTATGATCATGCGCGATTCACCCCGTTGGAGCGTCGTACCATCTTCATCAACGGGGAGGATGTCCCGACGGTCGCTCGGGACTTCGGTGCGCTCTCGGCATCGTTGGGTGCGCTCTATCGATTCGAGCACGGCATCCGGATCGGGACGAGTGTGAGCCGTGCGTATCGTACCCCGGATTTCAACGAGCTCTACTCCGATGGGCCGCACCTCGCGGCCTACTCTTACGACGTGGGGAATCCGCGCCTCCGCCAGGAGACGGGGCTCGGGGCGGAGCTCTTCGCCCGGGTCGAACAGGACCGAGTACGTGCCGAGGCGGCCATCTATGTGAATCGGATGGCTGGGTATGTCTTCCCCCGCAATACCGGGGAGCTGGGACGACAGGGTGAGCGCTGGAAGTTCCAGTATGTGAACGCCGATGCGCGACTGGTGGGAGCGGAGGGCGAATTCGAGTGGACGGTGCGCGAACATGTCGTGCTCGAGGGCACCATGTCGTACGTCCGCGGGACGATCACCGGCAGTCGCGACACGATCCCCGGGCTGAACGGGGAACCCGATCGTGTGGCGTCGGGCGATCTCCCGCTCATCCCACCACTCAACGGGCGGATCGGTCTCCGGCATGAGACCGCGCGGTGGTCGGCTGGCGGCGGTCTGCGCGCCGCCGCACGACAGGATCGCCTCGGCGACTTCGAATCCCCGACGGCAGGGTACGCCACCGTCGATCTCTTCGTCGGACGCCGCTTCCTCCTGGGGGGGCGACTCCATGGCGTCACCCTGCGCGTCGACAATCTCCTCGATGCCGAGATCCGTGATCACCTCTCGCGCACCAAGCTGATCATCCCCGACGCCGGTCGGAATGTCTTGGTGCTCTATCGTGTGCAGTTCTAATCCATCTTCTACATCATCTCAGAGGTCATCCATGTCACAGCTGATTCTTCGTCGTCTCCGCCCCCTCGTCGCCCTTGCCGCGCTCACGCTCGGCCTCGGGGCCTGCAAGGACAGCACCGGTCTCGATGAGCACGGTGAGGAGGTACATGCCATGAAGGTCACCCTCGCCAACGGAAGCTCGGTCACCGTGAGTGAGACCGGCGCCGTCACGGGCACGCTGACCATGTCCGCTGGGACTGCGACCCCCCTCACGGTGACCTTCCTCGACGATGCGGGGGCGGTGGTGACCGATCTCCCCGCCGCGGAATATCAGGCCTCGGTCTCACCCAATGCGGGGATCACCTTCGCACGCACGGGTGCCTTCACGGGGATGTTGCAGGGAGCGACCGCTGGCACGGTGACCGTGCGCTTCGGTCTCTTCCACGTTCCCGAAAGCCATGATGACTTCGGCCCGTTCCCGGTCCCGGTGACGATCGCGGGTGCGATATGAGTCTTAGATCCCAGCGAACCGGCGGAGCTTCTCCAAGCTCCGCCGGTCGTTGGTGACCATGTCATCACCTTTCGGGGTCTCGAGGATCTTCGGGACCCCGCGCAGTTTCGGGTCGTTCATGATCCGCCGAAACGGCTCGTCACCGATGTGCCCTTCGCCGATCAGGGCGTGCCGATCCTTCTTGCCACCGAGCGGAATCGCGGAATCGTTCAGGTGGATCATGCCGAGTCGGTCGTAACCGATCAGATCGGCGAAGCGCTGCCAGACGCCATCG
>CAXRBM010000146.1:0-3889 GCA_964228675.1 Gemmatimonadaceae bacterium | reverse complement strand
CACGCTCTTCGTGCAGGACGAGCTCTTCGTCAACGTCGGTCACGGGGGCGCGGCGGCGCGCCTCACGCAGAACCGACTCGGCGCAGGGATCGGGGTGCCGCTCACGCCACGGCAGCGCCTCGACATCGGGTACATGAACCTTTGGAATCCGATCCCCTCGCGCGGCGCCAATGAATCGAATCACACCCTCACCCTGAACTGGGTCTTCTCGGGTGGGTGAGCTGGTCGACCCCGCGCTGTTGAACGGTCGCGTGGCATCAACAGAGTGGATGAACCTGGGGTGGTGGGCGGAGACGTCCGCGTATGCCGAGGCGGCCGCAGCACTCGCGCGACAGGTAGGGCACGCCGCCGGTCTCACCGCAGGCGACGAGGTGCTTGATGTCGGGTGCGGTGCCGGAGACTCCACCGCGCTCTGGATCCGTGAGTTCGGCGCCGCGCGGGTGCTAGGCATCGAACCCAATCCGACGGTCGCGGCACGGGCGCGACGGTGTGTCGCGGCGTGGGAACTCGACGGTCGGATCACGATCGAGACCAGATCAGCCGAGTCATTCGATGATACTGACGCGCTCGCACAGATGACTGCCGTGGTCTCGGTCGATGCCGCCTATCATATCGACACGCGTGAGCACTGGTTGTGCCGACTCGGGATGATCTCGCGACCGGGGACTCGGCTCGGACTCTTCGACATCGCGCTCCGTGACGCGGCGGATCACGAACGATTCGACCGGTACGCGAGGCGCGCCGGGATTCCCGCAGCCAACCTCTGGTCCGTCGACGAGATTGTCCCGACTCTGGCCGCGGCGGGGTTCACGGACATCAGCGTGCGCCGGTGCGAGACCGAAGTCTTCACGGGCTTCGTCCGCTTCGCACGCCGGAAGGCCCTGCACCTCGGTATGCACCCGGGCCGAGGCGGGTGGCGCGCCCTCGGAACCGCGCTGATGCTCGCCTCTGCGGGTACGAGCCTCGCCGCGGTGGTGATCGGTGCGAAGCGAACCGCAGCGCGGTGAGCGCTAACTTTAAGCCAGCGCGCCCCCTGGCATCTGATCCCTCTCACCTGATCTCTGCCTCTCTCATGCCCCTCCTTCGCATCGTCGCCGCCCTCGCCCTCCCTGTCTCCCTCGCGGCCCAAGGGATGACCCACGCGCCCGGCATGTCGCACGATCACGGCACGCCCGCCAAGCCGGGCGCCGCGGCTGCCGCACCGATGGCCGCGACGCAGACCGGTCAGGCCGCCTTCGCGGCGATCGCCGAGATCGTCCGGATCCTTGAGGCCGATCCGAAGACCGATTGGAGCACGGTGGACCTCGAAGCGCTCCGTCAGCACCTCATCGACATGGACGACCTCACGATACGGGCGATGGTGAAGACACAAGAGGTCGCCGGTGGGGCGGCCTTCACCGTGACCGGCGCTGGCCGCGTGCGTGACGCCATCCGTCGGATGGCGAAGGAGCATGGCGCCATGATGCGCGGTGGTGGACTCACCTGGGTCACCGAGGAGATCACCGACGGGGTGAAGGTCACGGTGACCTCGACCACCCCCGCCGATGCCAAGGGGGTCGCCCGCATCCGCGGCCTCGGCTTCATCGGCCTCATGACCGTTGGCGAGCATCACACCATGCACCACCTCGGGGTGGCGCGTGGCACCATGAGGCACTGAGCGATCTGTGGTGGATCGGTCCCGCATCTTGGTCGTCGCCGCGACGGCGCGTGAGCTCGCGCCGTCGGAGGGGTGGCGCACGCTGATCTGTGGTGTGGGACCGGTGGAAGCGGCGATCAGCACCGCAGCCGCCATCGCTACCGAACGCCCCGCCGCGATCGTGCACGTCGGGATCGCCGGCGCGCGTGCCGCGAGTGGGATCGCCTTGGGCGCCCTGATCATCGGGACCAGATCACACTATGCCGACCTGAGCGTCGGACCAGAATGGGCCCCTTCTGAGCTCGTCGTGGGAGCTGGACTCATCACCGCGGCGCGACGCGCGGTGCCGACCGCGCTGGAGTGTACGATCGGGACGAGCGCCCGGATCGGCGGGACGCGCGACTGCGACGTAGAGGCGATGGAGGGATTTGCCGTGCTCCGCGCCGCCGCGCACGCTGGTATTCCTGCGATCGAGGTCCGCGCGATCTCCAATCAGATCGAAGAATCAGATCGCGCGCGCTGGCGCTTCGATGACGCCTTCGCCGCCATCATCGCGGCCACACCGGCGCTCGTTACCGAGGTCGCCGCGTGCGTGAACTGACCTTCGGCTACTCTCCCTGCCCCAACGACACCTTCGCCTTCCATGCGCTCACACACGGTTTGGTGGACGTACCCTTTCGCATCCGCCCCGTCCTTCTCGACATCGAGGAGCTCAATCGCCGAGCGCATACGGGCGAATTCGACCTCACCAAGTTGAGCGTTGGTGCCTTCGCCGCCGTCGGCAACCGCTACCGGATGCTCCGCAGCGGGGCGGCCCTCGGCTTCGGCGTCGGTCCCCTCGTCGTCGCGCGATCGGCGATGTCCCTAGCCGACGCCACGAGTGGACGCATCGCCATTCCCGGCCGAGAGACTACGGCGTTCCGACTCCTCCGTACCGCCGCACCCGCACTGGGCGAGACGGTCGAGCTACGCTACGACCGCATCCTCGCCGCCGTGCGCGATGGTGAGGTCGACGCGGGACTCATCATCCACGAGAGCCGATTCACCTTTGCCGATCACGACTTGGTGAAGGTCATCGACCTCGGCGAATGGTGGGAGGGAGAGACCGGGCTCCCTGTCCCACTCGCCGGCATCTGTGCGCGGGCAGATCTCGATGCGGGAACCATGGCGGCCGCGGAATCCGCGATCCGCGCCTCGGTGCAGTACGCCTTCGATCATCCGGAGGCGAGTCGCGACTACGTACGCACCCACGCGCAGGAGATGTCCGCTGAGGTCTGTGCGGCGCACATCGCGCTCTACGTCAATCAGCAGAGTCTCGATGTTGGTGAGGCGGGACTCGCCGCGATCCAGCGGCTGGTGCGCGACTCAGCGTCCTGAGATCAACAGGGTGTGGCCAAGCCACACCGCACCGAGCCCCAGCACGATCTGTGCGACGACATTCGCTAAGGCCATCATCCCAAGCGAGTCCTTCCCGAGGAGGAAGGTCTCATACCCGAAGGCCGAGAAGGTCGTGAACCCCCCGAGGAGCCCAGTGATTAGGAGTAGGCGAAGTGCGGGGGTGAGGAACTCCGCGCGCGTCGCGAATCCACTCATGGCGCCGATCGCCAGACACCCGATGACATTGACGACGAGCGTCGCCGCAGGGAATCGGGACGCACCGCTCCACTGGGTCACGAGGAGCGAGAGCAGGTAGCGTCCGACCGAGCCGAGGAAGCCACCGAGTCCGACAAGGGCGATCTGGGTCAGCATCTCCTCAGTCGAGCTCCCACCGCCGGCCAAGCGCTCTCCCGCCCCAGATCCCGATCCCCGTCCCGATCATACTGCCCCCGAAGGCGGTGAAGAGGCCGATGGGTGCGCCGATCCACCAGCCAATCGTGCCACTGATCGTCGTCGTGACGAGGAGGATCAGCTTCACCGCACGAGGGGTTTGAACTTAATTCGATGCGGCTGGTCCGCATCGGTGCCCTTCCGCCGCTTGAGATCCTCGATGTACGCCTGGTAGTTCCCCTCGAACCAGACGACCTCGGAGTTCCCCTCGAAGGCGAGGATGTGCGTGGCCACGCGATCCAAGAACCAGCGATCGTGGGAGATGACCACGGCGCAGCCGGAGTAGTCGAGCAACGCGACCTCGAGCGCGCGCAACGTGTCAACGTCGAGGTCGTTCGTCGGCTCGTCGAGGAGCAAGAGGTTCCCCCCGCTCATCAGCGTCTTGGCGAGATGGAGTCGATTGCGCTCCCCACCCGAGAGGATCCC
>CAXRBM010000145.1:0-5861 GCA_964228675.1 Gemmatimonadaceae bacterium | reverse complement strand
CATCGGGCTCGGTGGGGTGGAGCTCGAACTCCTCCACCAGCTCAACGCCGAGACCACACGGTGGCCGGCGCTCGCGCTGGGCGCGGGGGCGCATCTCCCGGTGGGTGGGATGGCGCCCTCACGCACCCTCACCTCGGTGCGTGGGCTCGCGACACGCACCCTCGGCTGGGGCCGCGTGCATCTCAATGCGACCATGGGCCTCGGCGACGATCTCCCGGTGAACGATCCCGGTGCATCGGAGGCCGCGCGCTGGGAGGCCGGTGTGGCCATCGATCACACTTTCTTCTTCCGGTCGCTCCTCGTCGGGGCGGATCTCGTCGCGCGGCGCGGACAGTTCGCCGATGCGGCGACCCAGTGGCAGGCCGGTGTCGGGCTCCGGCAGCAGGTCACGCCGCGCCTCGCCTTCGATGCGGGGCTCCGGCGCCGCGTCTCCGCCGGCGAGGCGGGATGGACCTTCACCACGGGGGCGGCCTACGCCTTTGCGAAGCCCTGGCGTCCTTCGGCGACCGCGCCGGCACGACCCGCTGCCGTGCGATCGGTGCGCGGGACCGGGCCGGCGACGAGCGCCCCGCAGTGGTCGACGGTGCAGGATCAGTTCTATCAGCAGGCGGCGCACAACTTCGTCTTCCGACGGATGTATCCCGGTGCGGATCGCCTCTTCAACGCCTTCGACTTCGGTCATGCGGTGCTGTACGAGACGCTCTGGACGCAGCCCGATGCGGCAGAGCGTCTGCTCGAAGGACCGGTCTATACGAAACTGACCACCGAGGTGCTCTCCGCACCGCCGCGGCTCCCCCTCGCCGAGGACGCGATCGAGCCGCTGTACGCGCGGCTCGCGCCCGAAGCGAAGGCGATGTTCGAGTGGGCGCATATCCTCCATCGGCAGGTCTACGACATCCTCGCCGATGAGCGCCTCTCGGAGGCCGCGAAGGACGCCGAGCTCCAGCGGCTCACGGCGTACTATCGCTCCCGTCCCGATCTCGCCTTCAGCGCGCTCCCGAAGAACATGGCGCTGATGCAGGAGATGCCGTATTCGCTCGCCTTCCGGCAGCGCTATCCCAAGTTCAACGGGCTGATCTGGGCGTATCACTGGTTACAAGTCGGGATCTACGAACCCCTCGTCGTCGGGCAGACGGCGGGCGAGCGACAGGCGGGGGTCGCGGCGGCGGTGGCGCGATTCAAACAGATGATTCCCGGCGCCCCAGAGAACTATCCCGGGATGATGCCGATGACGGCGGCGATCGCGCCGACCTTCTCGGCCAAGTGGCCCACCCTCGCCATCATCTTCGACAACCTGCATTCGCTGCACGATGTGATCTCCGACATCCTTGCCAACCCGGCGGTGCCACGCGGGGAGAAGCGTGCGTTGATCCTCGAGGCGGTCGATGCCTATCGCGATGACACCACGCAGATCATGACCATCGAGGGGTGGAAGAAGATGTCGCTTGCGATGGGGCTCGAGAATCAGGGCGGGCCCGTCGTCGGGTTCCTCCCAGCGCTCCCGACCCAGACGATGCCACGTGGGATGGTGATGCGGTATGACAGGGACGGGAATCCGATCGGCGATCATCACCACCACGAGCATTGATGGATCGCTGGCCGACCCGTGGCGCGGGCGTTCCCATCCCCGTCACGCAGCGCACCGTGGTGTCACCTCTGTGGCGCAGTGTACCCAGACGAGGCGTGCGAGATCGGCGATGAGCCGTTGCGCGGTCACTCGATCGGGGATGGCACGGGTCAGGATCACGAGCACGAGTGGGGCCCGGTCGCGGGGGTAGATGATCGCCGCGTCGTGCGTCGTCGCGGTGATCCACCCCGTCTTGTGTGCGACGGGGACGCCCGCCGGGAGTCCTGCTGGGATCTCGTCGTTGAACTCCTGCCTTAGCAGGGTCGCGCGCATCGCGGCGGTGGCCCACGCCGAGGCGTCGTCACCTCGCTCGATGGCAGTGAGGAGCCGGCCGAGTCCGCGGGCGGTCGTGACGTTGTTGCGACCCGCCTCGAAGGCCTTCTGGTCCTCGACCCCGCGTCGTACCACGATGCCCTCGCCACCGAGCGCGCGTGCGGTCGCGGTGATCCGCGTCGGGTCGAGGCGTTCGATCAGGACGTTGGTCGCGAGGTTGCTCGAGCGGACGATCATCCGTTCGGTGAGCTCGCGATAGGTGATCGGGGCGCCGACGCGGTCGTAGAGCGCGGGATCGGAATCGCCGTCGCGCGAGAGTCGATAGGGGGACCCATCGATGATCGAAGCGAAGGTGTTCACGAGCGGGATCCGATCGTCGAGCGTGACCGCGGCGGTGTCGACCTGACGCATCAGCTCGACCATCACCGGCAACTTCATCGTGCTCGCGGCGTGGAAGGTGACGGTGTCGTCGATGCCGAGGGTCTCGTGGGTGGCGAGGTCATGCAAATAGAGACCGACCTGTGCGCCCCGGACCTCGGCGATGCGCGCGAGGAGTCGCGTGCGCAGTGCCAAGGGTACGGGCGATGAGCTGCCCGTGGGCGCGCTCACGGGGGCGCGTACGGGGGCTGCCGCGGGAGGGGCGACGGCCGGTGAGGCCTGCGTCCCACCCGTCGTCACGCATGCGGCGCCGACGAGGGCGATCAGGGGTAGCATGCGCTGTCTCATCCGGTGAACTTACGCCGGTGACCCGTCTCGGTACCATCCTTGCACTCGTGCTCCTCTCTGGCTGTGGTCGGATGGGGCTCCGGCCGCTTGTCGCCCCTACCGCGGTCTCCGCACCGACCGCGTCCGACGCCGTCCCGATGCTCTCGCCTCAGGCGGTCGCTGCGGTGCCCGCAGGCGAAGGGGCGCCGGTGGTCTTCGTCGAGGCGGAGCCGGTGGTCGTCACCGGTGCGGAGTCGGTAGGTGAGGTGGGGGGCTCCGCGGTCGAATTCGACGAGGCTGCGTCAAATCCCGCGCCCGTGACCACGCCGGTCTGGGACATCGATGTGGCCTCGTACGAGGGGCAGGATCGCGTCGCTTACTTCGTCAGCCGCTACACGGGCCCTTCGCGCGCCACCTTCCAGCGCGCGCTCACCCGGCAGACGCGGTATGCGGAGCTGATCACCACCAAGCTCCGCGCGGGGGGGTTGCCGGAGGATATGCTCTATCTCGCGCTCATCGAGAGCGCCTACGATGTGCATGCCTATTCGCGTGCGGCGGCCGTGGGGATGTGGCAGTTCATGACGACGACGGCGCGCGGGGTCGGGCTGCGTGTCGACTGGTGGATCGATGAGCGGCGCGATCCCGTGCGCTCGACGGACGGGGCGATCCGCTTCCTGAATGAGCTCACCGAGACCTTCGGCTCGGTCTATCTCGCCGCGGCAGCGTACAACGGGGGACCGGGGCGCGTCTCGCGCGGCCTCACGCAGCACGCCACGGCACTCGAGGGAACGGCGGGGGACGATCTCTTCTTCGGGCTCGCCGAGCGCAATGCGCTCAGGCAAGAGACCAAGGACTATGTGCCGAAACTCATCGCGGCCGCGCTCGTGGGGAAGGATCCCGCTCGGTTCGGCGTGCGCGGGGACTCGATGCTCCCCTTCCGGTGGGACTCGGTCCGTGTGCCGGTCGCTACCCCACTCGCCGCGATCGCGAAGGCCCTCGATGTGCCGCTGGACACGATCAAGGACTACAACCCGCAGATCTTGCGCGGGATGACCCCGCCGATCGGTGGCGAGCTCTTCCTGCGGGTGCCCGTCGGGTCGGCGCAGCGATTCGCCGAGGGGTTCGACGCCCTCGATCTCGATGAGCGGTCCGCCGTGCGCACCGTCGTCTCCAAGAAGGGCGACTATGTCGCAAAGATCGCACAGGCCAACGGGCTGACCGCGCGGCAGCTCAACTGGTATAACCCCGGATTACGTCGCGTGAAGAGCGGGAATCTGGTGACGGGGCAGCGCGTCCTGATCCCGCGCCGCGATGTCGCCGCCGCCGCGAGGGACATCCCGGATCCCAACGTCGAGCGCTATGGCTCGTCAGCTGGGCGAATCCACTTGGTGAAGAACGGAGAATCGCTCGGCTCGATCGCACGGCGCTATGGGACGAGCGTCCAGCGCCTCAAGTCGTTGAATCGGATCTCAGGCTCGGTGATTCGGCCGGGGCAGAGGCTCAGGGTCAGATAGGAGGGAACAGGGGTCAACGAACAGGGGTCAGGGAACAGGGACGACATCTCGCCCCCGCAGTTCCTGTCACCTGGAATCTGACACCTGATACCTGCTTTTTCCGCCTTCCTTCGCCAGCAATCGAATCCCCTCGATCCGCATCCCCTTGTCCGCGCTCTTCGTCATGTCATAGACGGTGAGGAGAGCGACCGAGACCGCGGTGAGTGCCTCCATCTCCACGCCAGTCGTCCCCACGAGGCGCACCTCGGCCTCGCACCGCACGCTGTGGGTCGCCGCCTCCAGATCGAACCGCACCTGGACATCGCTCAGCATCAGCGGGTGACAGAGGGGGATCAGATCGGCGGTGCGCTTGGCGGCCATCACACCCGCGACCCGTGCGACGCCGAGCACATCGCCTTTGGCGATCTGCGCATCCCGGACGGCGACGAAGGCCTCGGGGCGCATCACGATGCGGCCCTCGGCGAGCGCCCGACGCACGGTCGCCGTCTTGTCGCTGACATCGACCATCGAGGCGGATCCATCGTCGGCGAGATGCGAGAGCGAGGTGCTGGGATCGGTGGGCATGTGATGTGGTCGTGGTGGGGGAGCCGTCAGCGATCAGACGGGATGTCCGGCAAGCGCGAAGACCAAACGCGCAGTGATCAACTGGGGGTTCACGTTTCCCTCGGCGAGCCGCTTGGCCTCCTCGATCTCGGGGATCGCGCGGACCGCGCGGCGCGCGCTGGGCTCATCGCCCCGCTGCGAGGCATCGCGGGCGCGCTCATGGAGCAACACGGTCAGCGCATCGAGCACATCGCTGAAGCTCCCGCGTGCCTTGGAGGATGAACTCGAGAGGGCCGCGCGGAGCATCGCCTCGCGACCCATCTCAGCAGCGGTGAGTAGCTGCCGAGCCCGATCGACTGCCACCGAGCGGTCCAATGCACCGATCAATGCGCCGGGCGCGCCACCTGCCACCCGAACAAGGTCGGCGGCGGATCCCGAGAGGAGCGCGGGCTTGACCAGGGGATCGTCGATGAATCGACGGACCATCGACTCCGGGAGCGTCGGGATGCGGAAGGCGACGACGCGGGAGCGGATCGTCGGGAGCAAGGTCCCCGGTTCACTCGAGGTGAGGATGAACGTCGTGTCCGCAGGTGGTTCCTCGAGCAACTTGAGGATCGCATTCGCCGTCTCGGGGTTCGCCTCCTGCGGCACCATGCGTTCCGCATCGCCGAAGACGAAGACCTTTCGTCTCGCGAGCGACGGGGAGAGTGCGGCGAGTCGCGTGATTAGCCTGGCGACGTAGCGATAGATCCCCGTCGAGCCTTCCGGACGCGGGTACAGTCCGTGCGCCGCGACTCGCTCCTGGATCTCGCTGCGATACGCTTCGTCGACCTCGTCCACATCGGGATCCCCGGTGATCCGCTCGCGCGGGAAGAACCAGCGGAGATCGGGATGCTGGAGGTCGCTCGTGAGGCGGCACTGCGCGCAGGTCCAGCACGGACCGTTCGGCACGTCACAGAGCAGGCGCTGCCCGAGCCAGAGCGCGAGACGCTGTTTGCCGATCCCTGGGGGGCCCTGCAACAGGAGACTCGCGGGGAGCGTCCCCTGATCGGCGAGCGCGGCGAGGCGTGCCTGCACCGCCTCATGGCCATAGAGCGGGACGAGCGGCACTAGCGGGTGGTCGCCGCGCGACCGGTCAGCTCGTCGACGTGGATGCGGAAGAGGATCGCCCGCTCGGGGATGGGATCGTCAGGGGTGAA
>CAXRBM010000144.1:0-6800 GCA_964228675.1 Gemmatimonadaceae bacterium | reverse complement strand
CGGGGTGGCCGAGACGCGCGGGTACATCGAGAAGCCGAGCGAGATGGAGGCGCGCCAGCGGATCGTCGATGGGGCGCTCTGGCACGGCGGCGTCCTCATCGGGACCGCCGGCATCTTCCTCGAGCAGCTGGCGGAGCACTGCGTCGAGGTACGCGATGGGCTCGATCCCCTCCGGCGCGGGAATCTCCCCGGCTTCGTCGGGATGGTGCGTGCGACCTCGCTCGAGCGAGGACTCCTCGAGCGCAGCGATCGGTTACTCGTCGTGCGTGGGGAGTTCGGGTGGGACGATGTCGGGACCTGGGCCGCACTCCGCCGCGCACGCGAGCTCGACGATGACGGGAACGGCGCCTCAGGGGATGTGCGCTTCGTCGACGCCGAGAGCAACGTTGTGCACGCGGGCCATGGCCGCGTGGTGCTCTACGGGGTGAACCGGATGTTGGTGGTGACGCTCGATGGGCTGACCTTCGTGACGACCCTCGACCGCGCCACCGATCTCAACCGATTGCTCGACCAACTGCCCGGGTCGATGCGGATCCATCCCGCCGGTCCGCCGCGAGCGTAGCGGCCGCGAGCAGGACGAGGACGATCCAGAGGAGATCGGCCAGCAGGAGATGGACGAGCTGCATCCAGGTTGGGGCGAGGAGTACCAGATTCACCAGCCCGGCGAGGAGCTGCGTCACCACCAGGCCGATGGTGACGGTCCCGAGATGACGCGTCATCGGTGACGGGCGGCGCACCATCGCGACGCCCGCGGTGAGCGCGATCAGCGTGCCGACCCCGATCGCCAGTGTCGGATGGATCACGCGGAGTCGCACGAGGAGATGCGACGAGGGGTCGAGGTCCTGCGCCAGTCCCGCGGCGAGCGAGGTCGCCGGGAAGAGGGTGTCGCCCAGTGCCGTCACCGCCCCACTCATCCCGACGGCGAGCATCCCGAGGAGGCTCGCGAGGAGGAGCCCGCGTTCGCCACTCGGTTCGTCGAGGCTGGGGGCACGCGCCCCCGAGGCGAACCAGGGAACGAGCGCGAGGGAGGCGATGAGAAGGAAGGTGTTGAGCAGATGCGCCGCCAACCACCAGGCACGTGCCAGGCTCGCGTTGTCCGCCACCATCTCGAAGAGCACGAGCCCCGCACCCACCAACGCTTCGGTGAGCATCAGCACCATCGCCGCATGCGTGGCGAGCCAGGTCGCGCTGCCACGCGGGGTGAGGCGGCGCGCCCAGACGAGCTGCGCCACCACCAACAGCAGTGCGACCCCCGAGGTCGCACGATGCGCGAGCTCGATTAGCGTCTCGACCGCCGGTTCGCGCGGGATGACCACCCCGTTACAGAGCGGCCAGTGCGCGCCGCACCCGGCGCCCGACCCCGAGGCGCGCACGTAGGCACCCCACAGGATGACGAGTAGGTTATACCCAAGGACCGCCCAGCCAAATCGTGCGAATCGCGTCATCGCCTGACCCACCCCTCCTGAGATGAAGCCCAGCACCCTGCTCACCCTCGCCGCCATCGCGGGATTCGGCGGCCTCCTGCTCTACACCACGCTGCAGGCGCAGCAGGTGGAGTGCACCGCCTGCGTCACCTTCAAGGGCGGACAGAACTGCGCGACCGCCTCGGGCCAGGATTCGCTTGAGGCGTTGCGCACCGTCGTGAACACCGCCTGTGGACCATTGGCCACTGGGATGGCCGAGTCGATCCAGTGCAGCGGCCTCCCGCCGCAACGCCCGCAATGCCGCACCCGTTGAGTGACGAAGTCTAATCGCCTCGCGCTCCTCCTCGCCTTCGGGGTGGGGTGTGGTGAGGCGCCGGTCCAGACCTCACCGACGGGAGGATCAGTGGAGATCCTGGTCCCCGCGCTCGAGTTACGCCCCGGACGGGTGATGCAGGCGGAGGTCCGGGTGCTCACGCCCGAAGGGGAGGAGGTCGAGGGCGCACGGGTGAGCTGGCGGTCACTGACGCCGAACACGGTCCAGGTCGACACCGCCGGACGATTGCTCGGGATCGCGCCGGGCGCCGGGAGGGTGCGGGTCAGCGCCGGTGCCCTCTCGGCAGAACTCTCCCTCACAGTGCGGAACCCACCCGCGCGCACCATCACCCTCGATGCGAGCACGCTCCGACTCTCCCTCCCCACGGGGACGCGCCAGCTCGTGGCGATCGCGCGCGATTCCGTCGGGGAACCGATTCTCGGGGCGAGCCCCCAGTGGCGCTCGTCTGCCGCGCGGATCGCCGCGGTCTCCGCGCTCGGGCAGGTGACCGCGGTCGCGGTGGGGAAGGCGCAGGTCGTCGCGCAGATCGATGCGGTCAGCGCCACGCTCGAGGTCGAGGTGGTCGCCGATCCCTCGCCGACGGCGCCGGTGATCGATGCCGTCGCTCCGCTCGTCGTCGTCCCCGGACAGACCTTGGTGGTCAACGGGTCGCTCTTCGCGGCGACCCCGAGTGCGAATGCCGTGTTGCTCGATGGGGTCCCGATCCCGGTCACACAGGCGAGTGCGACGCAGTTGGTGCTCGCCATCCCTCCGGCGACGAGCTTCGTCTGTGCGCCGCGGCGCACCGTCGCCCTGCAGGTCGGCACCGCTGGGGGGATCGGCGTGCGGCAGGTCCCACTTGAGGTGGCGACCACCCGGACCTTCGCCTCTGGTACCTTCGCCGTGCTCCCGCCGGCCGCCGCCCACTGTCTCGATCTCTCCACGAGCCCCGGTCGGTATCGCCTGGCGGTCGTGAACGTCGCGCGTGCGATCGGCGCACCAGCGATCACGCCGACGGTGACCGGTGTCGTGCCAGCCGACGCGTTGCACGCGCTCTCGATCGGGGATGCGGCGAAGCGTACGTCGCTCGACGCCCGTCGCGTCATACCGTCGCATCTCGCGATGCTCGCCACCATGCCGATCCCCACGCGGTCGTCACCGGCGGGTGCGCCGCGCCTCGTGGAGCCCCGTGTCGGCGATCTCCGGCAGGTCCGCCTCCCCGCGCTCGGGCAACCCGACCTCTGCACCCGCTTCACCCCGATCACCACGCGCGTGGCGTGGGTCGGGCGTCGCGTCGCGATCCTCGAGGATACGAGCACCATCGTCGATGGCGTGCGCACCGTCGCGGGGACGCAGGACGCACTCTATGCACAGCTCGGCGCCGAGCTCGACTCGCTCGGGTGGTCGATCGTCCGCCGGTTCGGCGACCCGCTCGTGATGGACAGCCGCCTCGACGACGATGGACGCGTGGCGATCGTCCTCACCCCGCGCATGAACACCATCCTCGGTGGGGGCGCGCTCGCCGCGACCGTCACCTGCGACCTCTTCCCGCGCGCCCAGTTCGCCGCGAGCGATATGGGAGAGTTCATCTACGCCCAGGTGCCGACGGTCGATCAGCCGGGTGCTGCGGCCGGGACCCCGGCCCGGTGGCGTCGCGAGATGCGGGCGACTCTGGTGCATGAACTCAAGCACATCGCCTCGTATGCGGAGCATGTGGTGCGTGGGCAGCCGCTCGAGGAATCGTGGCTCGAGGAGGCGACGGCCCGTCACACCGAGGAGCTCTATGCGCGCGCCATCTACGGTCACGTCCGCGGAACGAATGTCGGCTTCGCGACGAGTCTCGCCTGTGAGATCGCCGGCAGTGGATGCCCCGATGCGCCGCGCGCCATCCAGCCGCACCTCGAGGCGTTGTACGAGATGCTCCGTACCTCCGCCGCGCGCTCCCCGCTCGGTCCGACGACGGCGGGTGATCTCTCATACTATGGGTCCGCCTGGGCCCTCACGCGCTGGGTGCTCGATCAGCAAGGGAGCGATGAGTCGGCCACCTTTGCCGCGCTCACAACTGGTGGGCTCTCAGGGATCGCCAACCTCGAGGCGCGCGCTCAGCGGCCCTGGGAGGAATTCCTTCCCGAGTGGGCGCTCACGATGATGGTCGATGATGCCGGGTTCCCGGTCCCCACGCGCCTGACCTTCCCGTCCTGGAATCTGCGAAGTCAGTTCCGCGGACTCTGCGAGCAGGTGGGACGCTGTCTCTCCTCGAGTGGGGATGCGCGCTTCCCTCGCGCTGAACCCGTGCAGTCGATTCGCATCGCGCCAGCCTCGCTGACACAGAGCACGAGCGCCGCCCCACTCGAGCTCTCGCTCGGCGCGATCGTCCCCGGTGGTTTTGCTCCCGTCGAGCTCACCGTCGTCCCTGGGGGGAATGGGGTGGTCGGGGTGACGGGGGGCGGGACCCTGCGGCTCGGGTTGGTGCGGATCGACTAGACCTCATCCCTCGCGAAGCGCCGCCATCGGCGTCTCGCGGAACACATCCCGCCCCGTCAGCAACCCGATCCCCACCGCCATCAGGACGATCGTCGTCGCGATCGCGAGCGCGGGGAGCACCGCCGGCGCGAAGGTCCCCTTGAAGACGAAGGTCACGAGGGCCCACGACCCACCGATGGCAAGCACCATCCCGCTGAGACTCCCGAGCAGCCCAAGTACCGCATACTCGGCGAGGAGGATCCACCCGATCTGGCGCTTGGTCGCGCCGAGCGTCTTGAGCAGTACCCCCTCGCGCATTCGATCGCGCCGTGTCGCCGCGACCGCGCTGAAGAGCACGGGGATCCCCATCGCCAAGCTGAAGAGCGCGAGGAAGCGCACGGTGAGCGTCACGCGATCGAGGATCTGCTGGATCGTGCGCCGGATCAACGAGAGGTCGATGCTCGAGACGTTGGGATAGGCGCGCACGGCATCCCGCTGCAGGAGCGCGACCGCGGTATCACTCGGCGCCGCCGCCACGACCACGAACTGCTTGGGCGCGGCGTCGATCGCCGCGGGCTGGAAGACGGCGAAGAAGTTCGGTTGGAAACGCCCCCAGTCGACCTCGCGCAGGGAGGTGATCCGCGCGCGCACGCGCACCCCCTGCACGTCCCAGCTCACCGTGTCCCCGATCGAGAGCTTGAGATCCTTGGCGATATCCTGCTCGAAGGAGAACTCGAAGATCGAGTCCCCGGGACTCGCCGCACCGAACCACTCACCCGCCGTGACCTTCTCGGTCTCGACCACCGCATCCCGGTAGGTGGAGCGATACTCACGGCGCAACGCCCAGTAGCGCGCGGGGAGTCCCTTGGAGGTTGCCCACTCCTCGGCGCTCACACCGTTCACGCCAGCTAACCGCATGGTCACGATCGGCGTCGCACTCACCTGCTCGCTACCGTTCGCGGTGATCATCTGCGTGAGTCCGGGCTCCTGATCCTCCTGCACATCGAAGAAGACGAGGTTCCCGCGCGTCGCGGCCGCGGTGAGGTCGAATCCCGAGAGCAGATTCGTCTGCACCACGATGTTGGTGGTGATCAGGAATGACCCAAACCCGAGTGCGAGCACCACCGAGCGCGTCTGGCTCGCCGGACGATAGAGATTCGCGATCCCCTGCCGGATCACATACGGCCACCGACGCGAGACGAGTCGGCGCGCGAGTCCGCTGGTGACCACCGCGCTCGCCCCGAGCACCCCCAAGCTGACGAGGATCCCCGCGGTGAACCACACCCCCTGCATCGCCGTCTCTGCGCGGCCGATGGCGAGCGCGAGGATGCTCCCGAGGAGTCCCGCATCGACGACCCACCCCCACAGATCGGTGCGCCGCGAGGCCGCGAGCGCGGCGTCATCACGTCGGATCGCCTGCAACGGTGAGACGCGTCGCAGCACGAGCAGCGGGCGCAACGCGAAGACCATCGCCACCCAGACACCGATCCCGATCCCCAAGAGGATCGCCGATGGGACGATCGAGACCGTCACATCCACGGGGAGCAATCCCGAGAGGATCTCCGGGAGGATGATCTGGATCGCGATGCCGAGCGCCGCACCGATGCTCGCGCCGACGAGCCCCATCACCGCCGCCTGCACCAGATAGATCGTCAGCACCTGCGCGCTGGACGCGCCGAGGCACCGGAGGACCGCGACGGTGTCGATCTTCCGCTGGACGAAGGCATTCACCCCGCTCGCGACACCGATCCCGCCCAAGAGGAGTGCGACGAGTCCGATCACCCCGAGGAAGCGCGCCAGCTGCTGGATGGCGTCGGTGAGATCGACCTCGTTCTCGCCCGAGGTGCGCACGCGGAGGCCGAGGGAGTCGAGGCGTGGTCCCTGATCCGAGGCCCACTGCTCGGGATTCAGCGTGGTCGGGAACTTGAGCACCGCCTCGTGCTCCACGCGACTCCCGAACCCGGTGAGCTGCGTCTCTGCGAGATACCGTCCGGGTATGAAGATGCGTGGCGCCACCGTCCCCGCGATCCCCGGATCACCGGGCACGTTCACGATCGTCCCCTGGATAACGAAGCGCGCGAAGCCGATCGCCAGGGTGTCACCGACCTGCGCGCCGAGCGAGAGCATGAGCGAGGGATCGACGAAGGCGTGGCGATCCTGCTGGAGCCGCGGCCAACTCCCCACCGGCTCGGTGAGCACCTCCCCATAGAAGGGATAGCCCTCGCTCACCGCGCGGACCTGCGCGAGGCGCGTCGCGCCGGTGCGCGTCACGATCGCCATCGAGCCGAAGCTCTCGACCGTAGCGGAAGGAATGCCTGCCGTCGCGAGCGAGTCGAGCAGGGAATCCGCGGCGGGGGTGAAGCCGTTGCGCGCCCGCAGGTTCACGTCGCCCCCGAGCAGCGCCTTGGATTGGGCGCTGATCGATTCCTGCACGTTTGCCGCGAAGGAGTCGATCGCGACGAGTGCGGCGACGCCGAGCGAGATCGAGCTCATGTAGAGCAGGAGCCGCCGACGCGCGGTGCGGCTCTCGCGCCAGGCGAGGCGGAGCAGGGGCGCGAGCCCCGGACGATGCTGGCTCACGCGACCGGCGCCGTCGCGGT
>CAXRBM010000143.1:0-3206 GCA_964228675.1 Gemmatimonadaceae bacterium | reverse complement strand
CACCACCGCCGTCTACGCGCACAGCGATCTCGATGACCTCGTCGCCAAGCTCAGGGCCAATGCCAGCGCGCGCCGCCGCATCATCTGGACCGATGGCGTCTTCTCCATGGAAGGGAGCGTCGCCAAGCTCCCGCAGCTCCTCCAGATCGCCAAGGACCACGACGCGATCCTCGTGATGGATGACTCGCACGCCACCGGCGTCCTCGGCGCGACCGGTCGCGGCACCGCCGAGCACTTCGGCGTCTTGGGTGAGGTCGACATCATCACCTCAACCCTCGGCAAGGCCCTCGGCGGCGCCGCCGGTGGCTTCGTCGCCGGGCCGGCGGCGCTCTGCGATACCCTCACGCAGCGCTCGCGCCCACAGCTCTTCTCCAACGCCCTCCCGCCCACCGTCGCGGCGAGTGCGCACGCGAGCATCGAGTACATCGAGCAGCACCCCGAGCGCGTCCGCACCCTCCGCGAGAATGCGCAGTGGTTCCGGCAGGCGATCACCGAGGCGGGGTTCAATCCGCTGCCTGGCGAGACCCCGATCGTCCCGATCATCATCGGCGAGACCGCTGATGCGATCCGGATGAGCGAGTTGCTTCTGGCCGAGGGGATCTTCGTCACCGGATTCGGCTTCCCGGTGGTCCCGCAGGGCACCGCGCGGCTCCGCTGTCAGATCTCCGCGGCACACACCCGCGAGGATCTCGCGTTCGCGGTGGAGGCGATCAGGCGTATCGGGGTGAAGACCGGGGTGATCCGCTAGCGCGTCACTTGGTCTGAGCGAGTGACGCGATCCGCACCGCACACACCTTGAACTCTGGGATCCCCGACGGCCCGTCCAACACCGGGTTGGTGAGCAGGTTCGCCGCTGCCTCCCGGTAGTGCATCGGTAGGAACACCTGCCCGCGCGCCACGCGCCCCGAACAGCGCACATGCACGCGCACACTGTTGCGGCGCGAGGTCACCTCTACCTCATCACCATCTGAGACGCCCAACGCCACCGCATCGGCGGGGTTGAGCTCCAACGTCGGTGTGCTCTCCCGCGCATCCAACGCCGTGCTCCGCCGCGTCATCGTCCCCGTATGCCAGTGATACATCTGCCGCCCCGTATTCAAGAAGAACGGGTGTTCGGCGTCCGGGAGCTCGGCCGGCGGGAGATAGGTCACCGGATGGAACCGCGCCCGCCCATCCGTCGTCGGGAAGTGATCATCGAAGAGGAACGGCGTCCCCTCATGCGCCGCATCGGGCACCGGGTACTGCAGCCCCCCCACCCGCTCGGCCAACCGCGCATGGCTCACCCCCCGCCAACTCGGCGTCACCCGCGCGATCTCCTCGAACACCTCCGCCGCCGTCGCATAGGGCGTCGGCACCCCGATCCGCCGCGAGAGCTCGAGCACGATCTCGAGGTCCCCTCGCGCCTCCCCGGGCGGCTCCACCGCCTTCCGTGAGAGCTGGATCCGGCGCTCGGTGTTCACGAAGGTCCCATCCTTCTCGGCGAAGCTCGACCCAGGGAGCACCACGTCGGCACACCGCGCCGATTCCGTGAGGAAGAGATCCTGCACCGCCAGGAACTCCAATCCCAGGAACCACTCCTCTGCGTGGGCGACATCGGGGTCGGAGATGATCGGGTTCTCGCCCATGATGTAGAGCCCGCGCACCGGGGAGTCCTGCCCGACGATCTCCGTCACCTTCCGCCCGACCTTGGGGTCGAGCCGCTCCACCGGCACCCCCCACGCCGCCGCCATCTCCTCGCGCACCGCCGGATCATCCACCCGCCGGTAATCGGTGAAGGCGAAGGGGATCGCCCCCATATCGCTCGACCCCTGCACATTGTTCTGCCCGCGGATCGGGATCATCGGCGCCCCCCACCGCCCGATCATCCCGCAGGCGAGCATGAGGTTGAGGAGTGAGGTGACGATATCGGTCCCCGTATGGTGCTGCGTGAGTCCCATCGCCCAGAGCGTCGCCGAGCGCGGCCCGCGCGCATAGCACGCGGCGGCGCGGCGGATCAGATCGGCCGGGATCCCCGTGATCTGCGCCGCGAGCTCCGGGGTGTAGGGGCGCACCGCCTCGCGAACGGCGTCGAAGTCGTGGGTCCGCGCCGCGATGAAGGCTTTGTCTTCGAGCCCCTCGGCGAGCACATGGTGCAGCATCGCGTTGAGGAGGGCGACATCGGTCCCCGGGACCATCTGCAGATGGATCTCGGCGCGGGCCGCGAGCTCGATCCGCCGCGGGTCGGCCACGATGAGTTTTGCGCCGCGCTTCACGGCCCGCTTGATCGCCGCCCCAAAGACCGGGTGACTCTCCGTGGTGTTCGCCCCGAGGAGGAAGATCACCTCGGACTCCTCCTCCACCTCGCGCATCGACCCCGAGGCCGCGCTGGTGGCGAGGGCGCGCTGCATCGCGCTCACCGAGGAGGCGTGGCAGAGCCGGGTGCAGTGGTCGACGTTGTTGGTGCCGAGCCCTGCGCGGAAGAGCTTCTGGAGGACGTAGTTCTCCTCGTTGGCGCACTTGGCGCTCTGGAAGACCGCGAGCGAGCCGCCGCCGTGGGTGTCGCGGAGCCGGAGGAGTTGTTGGGCGGTGAGGTCGAGGGCCTCTTCCCAAGTGGCTTCGCGGAAGGGGGCGAACCAGTCGTCAGGCGTGGCGATCCGGTCGCGCGGGTCGCCGAGTGCGGCGTCGGCGCCGCGGTCAGTCCGATTCGTCCGAGGCCGGTGGTCTTTGGGGGATCGACCTTCCGCTTCTACAGAAGTCCAGGGTCCACCGCGGCGTCCCCAATTTGGATCCGCATCAAAATGCCAGGCGCCGTTCGCGTCGCGGGTCCAGCCGCGGCGGATGAGCGGGCGCGTCAGCCGATCGCGGTGCAGGACGAAGTCCGTCCCGAAGCGGCCTTTCACACAGGTGGAGCCCTGGTTCGGCGTTGCCTCTTCTATCCATGGGGATGTCACCCGCGTCACCTGATTGTCGCGGACCTCGAGATCGAGCTGGCACCCCACCGCGCAGTAGGGGCAGACCGAGCGCACTTTGGTCGCCGGCGCCTCCAGCGTCCCCGCGCGGAGCTTCGCCATCGGGAGGATGTCGTGGATCGCCCCCGTGGGGCAGACCCGCACGCACTCCCCGCACCAGGTGCACCCCGCGTGTTCCGGGTTCCCGTCCGCCCCGACGATGATCGCCGCATGTTCCCCGCGCGCCGCCACCTCCAGCACCCCGACCACCTGGATCTC
>CAXRBM010000142.1:0-3638 GCA_964228675.1 Gemmatimonadaceae bacterium | reverse complement strand
GGCGGCCGGTATGAGCGCGTCCTCGAGATCTTCCGCCTGAGCAAGCGCCTCGCCCCCGACATCCCCACCAAGACGGGGATCATCCTCGGGATGGGCGAGACCAATGAGGAGGTGGTGCAGACCATGCGCGAGCTGCGCGAGGTCGACGTCGACATCCTCACCCTCGGCCAGTATCTCCGGCCGTCGGACGATCACATCCGCCTCGACCGCTACGTCACCCCCGCGGAGTTCCGCATGTTCTACGACGAGGGGATGGCGATGGGGTTCAAGCACGTCGAGTCGGGCCCCCTCGTGCGGTCGTCGTACCACGCCTGGGAGCAGGTGCAGGCAGCGGGCGTAGAGAGCTGAAGGCTCAAGGCTGAAAGCTGCGGGCTGGACGCGCACGTTCCGCCTCACGCGTCCCGCCTTCAGCCCCCACCCAATCCCCCCATATGGCTTCGAAGAAACGTCCCGACCCCCGCGCCCTCCCCGGCGATCCGGTCCTGCGCCGCGCCCTCTTCCACTCGATGCTCCTGCAGCGTCGCTTCGAGGAGAAGGTCGGTGAGGCCTATGCCCTCGGGAAGATCGGTGGCTTCTGCCACCTCTACATCGGGCAGGAGGCGGTCTCGACCGGCGTCCTCTCGATGCTGCGTCCCGATGACTACGTGATCACCACCTACCGCGACCACGGCCAGGCGTTGGCCCGCGGGATGACGCCGCGAGGGATCATGGCCGAGCTCTTCGGACGGATCGACGGATGCTCCCGCGGCAAGGGGGGATCGATGCACCTCTTCGACCGCAACCTCAACTTCCTCGGCGGCCACGGCATCGTCGGTGGGCATGTGCCGGTCGCGGCGGGCGTGGGCTTCGCGATCAAGTACCGCGGCGGCGATCAGGTGATCGTCTGCTTCATGGGCGAATCGGTGGTCAACACCGGGGCCTTCCATGAGGCGCTCAACATGGCGGCGCTCTGGAAGCTCCCCTGCCTCTTCGTCATCGAGAACAACAAGTACGGGATGGGGACGGCGGTCGAGCGCGCGGCGGCGATCAAGGACCTCGATCGGCGGGCCGATGCCTACCAGGGCATGCACGGTGAGCATGTGGACGGGCAGGATGTCTTCGCGGTGCGCGAGGCCACCGAGCGCGCCCTCGAGATCTGCCGGAAGGAGTCACGCCCCGCCCTGCTCGAGATCCGGACCTACCGCTTCATGGGGCACTCGATGTCCGATGCGGTCAGTGGCACCTACCGCACCAAGGCGGAACTCGACGAGCAACTCAAGCGCGATCCCGTCTGGATGATGAAGGCGCGGATGCTCGAGGCCGGCGACCTCTCCGAGGCCGATGTCCAGGAGATGGAGCGGGAGATCAAGACGATCTGCCAGGACGCGTGGGACTTCGCCGATGCGAGCCCGGAACCCCCTGCCGAGGCGCTCTATGAGGACGTCCTCGTGGATACGGTGAGCTGACCATGGCGATCATCACGTACCGCGAAGCCCTCAATCAGGCCCTCCGCGAGGAGATGGGCCGCGACGACCGCGTCTTCCTCATGGGGGAGGAGGTCGGCGTCTACAACGGGGCCTACAAGGTCTCGAAGGGCCTCCTCGATGAGTTCGGCGAGATGCGCGTCGTCGACACCCCGATCACCGAGCTCGGCTTCGCCGGCGTCGGCGTGGGGGCGGCGATGGTCGGCCTCCGCCCGGTGATCGAGTTCATGACCTGGAACTTCGCGCTGCTCGCGATCGACCAGGTGGTGAACGCCGCCGCCAAGATGCTCTACATGTCCGGCGGCCAGTACCCGATGCCGATGGTCTTCCGCGGCCCGAACGGCGCGGCGCTCCAACTCTCGGCCCAGCACTCGCAGGCCTTCGAGTCGTGGCTCGCGCACATCCCGGGGCTCAAGGTCGTGACCCCAGGGACGCCGTACGACGCGAAGGGACTCCTCAAGGCGGCAATCCGCGACGATAATCCGGTGATCGTCCTCGAGGGGGAGATGCTCTACAACACCAAGGGTGAGGTCCCTGAGCACGATTACATCGTCCCGATCGGGAAGGCCGAGCTCAAGCGGGAGGGGAGCGACTGCTCGATCATCACGAACGGGAAGATGGTCCTCGTCGCGATGAACGCCGCCGATCAGCTCGCCAAGGACGGGATCCGCGTCGACGTCGTCGACCTCCGCACCGTCCGCCCGATGGACGTCGAGGCGATCGTCACCTCGGTGCAGAAGACCAATCGCGCCGTCGTCCTCGAGGAGGGGTGGGAGATCGCGGGGATCGGGGCGCAGGTGGTGGATTACATCCAGCGCGAGTGCTTCGATCACCTCGATGCCCCGGTGATCCGCGTCCATCAGGCCGACGTGCCGATGCCGTACGCGAAGGGGCTCGAGAAGCTCGCCAAGCCCGATCTGCAGAAGACGATCGCGGCGGTCCGGAAGGTCATGTACCTCGACTGAGAGATCCCATGGCGACCAAAGTGTTCATGGAGGCCTTGAGCCCCACGATGGAAGAAGGGCGTCTCGTCACCTGGCTCAAGCAGGAAGGCGACGCGGTGAAGAGCGGTGAGGTCTTGGCCGAGGTGGAGACCGACAAGGCGGTGATGGAGCTCACGGCGCGCGGCGATGGGGTGCTGCGCAAGCAGGTCGTCGCGGCGGGGACCACCGCGGCGGTCGGTACACTCGTGGGGATCATCGCGGCGGCGGACGAGGACATCGCGTCGTTGCTCGGTGGTGCGGTGTCGAGCGCGGCCCCCAGCGCCGCCCCGGCGGCGAGTGCCCCAGCAGCGGCCCCAAGCGCGCCAGCGGCTCCAGCCCCGCGTGCGGCGGCGCCGGCCCCTGCGGCGCCGGCCACACCAGCCGCCCCCGCTGGCCGTGCCCTCGTCTCCCCGCTCGCACGGCGCCTCGCCGACGAGTCGGGCGTCAGCCTCGGGGCGGTCCAGGGCTCCGGCCCCGGCGGCCGCATCGTGAAGCGCGACATCGAGGCCGCGCTCGCGCGTGGCCCCGTAGCCTCTGTTCCTGCGGCGCCGGCTCGAGCCGCGGCACCGGTCCGCACCGGTGAGGCGTTCGAGGACATCCCGCTCACGCAGATCCGCAAGACGATCGCCAAGCGCCTGAGCGAGTCGATCGGCCCGATCCCGACCTTCTACCTGACCGCGGAGTTCGACCTCACGCGTGTCGCCGAGATGCGCACGGCGGCGCTCGCCCTCGGCGAGGCGTTCAAGGTCTCGTTCAACGATGTGATCCTGAAGGCGGTCGCCACCGCCCTGACGCAGCACCCCGACGTGAATGCGTACTGGCTCGGCGATCGCATCCGACGCTTCGGCGGCGTGCATCTCGGGATGGCGGTCGCCACCGACGACGGACTGATCGTCCCCGTGATATTCGATGCCGACAAGAAGGGGCTGCGTGAGATCTCAGCCGAGGCCAAGACTCTCGCCAAGAAGGCGCGCGAGCGGAAGCTCAAGCCCGAAGAGTTCACGGGATCGAGCTTCTCCGTCTCCAACCTCGGGATGATGCAGATCGATCAGTTCACCGCGATCATCAATCCCCCCGAGGTCGGGATCCTCGCCATCGGGGCGATCGAGGAGAAGGTCGTCGTCGGGCCAGACGGGAGCTTCACCGTGCAACCCCGTCTGCGCGTCACGATGAGCTGCGATCATCGCGCCGT
>CAXRBM010000141.1:0-6545 GCA_964228675.1 Gemmatimonadaceae bacterium | reverse complement strand
GAGGACCCCTGCCAGCTGCAGTTGATCGATCAATCGCGCGGCCCGCCCGTACCCGATCTTGAGCCGGCGCTGTAAGAGCGAGGTCGATCCGCCCTGATGCTGGATGCAGACCTCGGCCGCCTCGCGGAAGAGCTTGTCCCGATCGCCCATCTCCTCGGACGACTCCTCCCCACCACCGGCCTCCAGCGCCTCCCGGGTGCGGACGGTCTCCAAGATATCCGCCTCAGCGCTCTGCGCCTCCGGGGCGCCGAGTCCGGCCGACTCGAGCGCTGCGGCACGCGCCGCACGACGATCCCCGTACCACCCCATGAGGCGCTCGGTCTCGTCATTGGAGAGGAAGGCCCCCTGCAACCGACTCGGTTCGGACTTCCCTGGCGGGATGAATAGCATGTCCCCGTTGCCGAGCAACGATTCGGCCCCCATCCCGTCGATGATCGTGCGCGAGTCGATCTGGCTCGCGACCCGAAAGGCGATCCGGCTCGGGAAGTTCGCCTTGATGAGCCCGGTGATGACGTTCACACTCGGCCGCTGTGTGGCGAGGATCAGGTGGATCCCGATCGCCCGCGCCTTCTGCGCGAGCATCGCGAGCGGGGTCTCCACCTCGGCCGCGACGGTCATCATCAGATCGGCGAGTTCGTCGATCACAACGACGATGTACGGGAGGATCCCCCCCGTGTACTCGCGTTGCTCGAAGGCGACCCCCTGCTCCTTCGGCTTCCGGAGGGGCGTCCCCCCGCGAACCTTGGTGTTGAAGTCCTGGATGTTGCGCGCGCCGTTCTCCGCGAGGAGCGCGTAGCGCTCCTGCATCTCGATCACCGCCCACTTGAGCACGGCCGCGGCATCACGATTGTCGGTGACGACCTTGTGCCGCAGATGTGGCAACACGTTGTAGACCGAGAGTTCCACCATCTTGGGGTCGACCATCAGGAAGCGCAGCGTCTTCGGCGTATGTCGATAGATCAGCGAGGTGATGATGGTGTTCACGCACACCGACTTCCCTGAGCCGGTCGCCCCCGCGATGAGGAGGTGCGGCATCTTCGCGAGGTCGGTGACCACCGGTTGCCCTTCCAGATCCTTGCCGAGCGCGACGGGGAGGGCCATCGGCTTCTTCTGATACTCCTCCGATGCCAGCATCTCGCGGAACGCGACCATCTCCGGCGCAGGGTTCGGCACCTCGATGCCGACGGCGCCCTTCCCCGGGATCGGGGCGACGACGCGGATGGAGGGGGCACGCATCGCCAGCGCGAGGTCATTCGCCAGATTCGCGAACTGGCGCACCTTCACGCCGGGGCCCGGTTCGATCTCGAATTGTGTGACGGTGGGGCCGCTGGTGCGCCCGCTGAGCGTGCCGTCGACCTTGAAGGTCTTGAGCGACTCGATGAGCTTGGCCCCCATCTGGTCGAGCTGTGCACGACCCGCGTTCGCATCACGCTCGGCCCCAGGGGTGAGCAGGTCGACGCCCGGGAGCTCATCGGGGTCGATCACCACGGCTGGCTTCGCGCGCCGAGGCCCACGTCTGCGCGCGGCCTTCGGCTCCTCCGATGCGACCTCGTCCTCCTCTGCCTCGTCGTCCTCGACCAGATCGGGCGACGGGTCGTCCGCCAGCTCGATCACCTCAACGTCCGCTTCCTCCAAGACCGACGCCTCGGTGGGGGCGGTGGTCGGCGGGAGCACCGCCTCAGCCTCGGCAGTGGCCGGGAGGGCGAGCCCCATCAGCGAGAGATCGACCGCCGGCATCTCCGCGGCAGCAGGTTCCATCGCCTCAGCGGTCGTGATCGGTTCCGGCGTCGCCGGCTTCGGACGTGGCGCGGGGAATTTGACCGAGACGAGGCTCTTGATCGGATTCCACGCCACCGTCGCGGCGGTGAGGACGCTCACGGCGGTCACGATGACGAACCAGGCGCCTCCACGGCCCAGCGCCTCGGCGAGATAGAACCCGGCGAAGGCGCCCCAGAGTCCAGTCACGGTGTCGGTCGTGCCCTTTGGCACGGCATCGAGGCGCGCGAGCCCGGCCGCCACGGGGACGATCAAGACGAGGCCGATGGGGAAGAGGTCGATACGGGCCTGCTTCGGATGCCCGATGCGACCGAGGAGGCGCAACCCACGGATGGCGGGGATGAGCGGGACGATGATCGCGGCGAGCCCACCCACGAGCCAGAGGATCGACCAGCGGAGGCATCCCCCCACGGGGCCGAAGGCACCGCCCACCGTCAGACAGGACTCGGCCGGTGCGGGTGTGCGGCTGAAGATCAGCGCGCCGGCGAGGAAGAGCGAGCCGACGAGGAGCACGATACCGATGATCTCCTGCCGGAGGGGGGAGACCGCACCATCCCCCGACGCATCCTCAGGTCGGTCAGCCCCGTGGACCGGGGTCGTGGCGTTCTCACCTGTCGGAGCGGTCACCCGCTTCCCCCGCGACTGACGAGGCCCAGGAGCGAGCGGGGAATCGAGGAACAGCGGATCGTCTGACGCAGGCTTCCGGGGCATCGGCCGTCTGGGGTCGAAGGGATACCCTTCGGACGACCCAGGGCACGGTCAGGAAACGCCGCGTTTCGCGAAGAGGTCCGCACCCTCCTGCTCGAGGAACTTGGTGTGGACGTCGCCCCGAGCGAAGTGCGGATGCTGCATCAACGTCCCGAGGAATGGGATCGTCGTCGGCACCCCTTGGATGACGAAGCTCTCGAGCGCGAAGCGCATCTTGGCGATCGCCTCCGCGCGATCCTTCCCGTGGACGATGAGCTTGGCGATCATCGAGTCGTAATACGGCGGGACGGTGTAGCCGGCGTAGGCGTGCGTGTCGACGCGGATCCCGTTGCCGCCGGGCATATGGAAGACCTCGATCTTCCCCGGGCCCGGCTGGAAGTTGCGCGCGGGATCCTCAGCGTTGATGCGGCACTCGATCACATGGCCGCGAAGCTCCGGCGTCTGCGTGACCGAGAGGGGAAGCCCCGCCGCGACGCGGATCTGTTCCTTCACGAGATCGACCCCGGTGAGCATCTCCGTGACCGGATGCTCGACCTGGATGCGGGTGTTCATCTCCATGAAGTAGTACGAGCCGTCGCTGTCGAGGAGCATCTCGATCGTCCCGGCCCCGACGTAGTCGATCGCCTTGGCCCCCTTCACCGCCGCGGCCCCCATCTGCTCGCGGAGCGCCGGCGTCATCACCGGGCAGGGCGCCTCCTCGACGAGCTTCTGGTGGCGACGCTGCACGGAGCAGTCACGCTCGCCGAGGTGGATCACATTCCCATGCGTGTCGCCGAGGATCTGGAACTCCACGTGGCGCGGCCGCTCGAGATACTTCTCGACGTAGACCGAGCCGTTGCCGAAGGCGGAGAGCGCCTCGGAGCGCGCGAGTTGGAAGGAGCGGGCGAAGTCGTCGGCATCGCGCGCGACGCGCATCCCCTTCCCGCCCCCACCGGCCGCCGCCTTGATGATCACGGGGAACCCCATCTGCTCCGCGACGGCGAGCGCCTCATCGACATCCTCCACCGGCCCCGGGGAGCCCGGAACGACGGGGACGTCGTTGGCGATCATCGCGGCGCGCGCTGCGGCCTTGTCACCCATCGTGCGGATCTGATGGGGCGTGGGGCCGATGAAGGTGATCCCGCTCGCCGCACAGGTCTCCGCGAACTCGGCGTTCTCCGCGAGGAAGCCGTAGCCCGGATGGATGGCATCGGCGCCCGCGATCTCCGCCGCCGCGATGAGGCGCGGGATGCGCAGATAGGACTCCCGGGCGGGGGCCGGTCCGATGCAGACGTCGTCGTCGGCGAAGCGGACGTGGAGGGACTCCCGATCGGCCTCGGAATAGACCGCGACGGTCTCCACTCCGAGTTCGCGACACGCGCGCACGACGCGGAGCGCGATCTCCCCACGATTGGCGATCAAGACCTTACGAAACATCAGCGGACATCCTGAGAGAGTTGGTCCCACGAGGTATCGGACGCGCCGGCGATCCCCTGCGCGGCGAGCGCGTATTCCCCGGGGTTGGTGGCGTGTCGCAGCGCGGTCTCGTAGGAGATGACCCCCTGCGTCTGCCAGTGGCGCAATGATTGGTCGAACGACTGCATCCCGTACTGGACGGTCCCCTCTCGGATCAGTCGGGGGATCTCGAGGGCCTTGGAGGGATCGCGCATGTGGTCGGCGACCGCCGCACTGTTGATGAGCACCTCGCACGCCGGCACCCGCCCCGGTCGATCGCTCCGTGGGACGAGCCGGAGACTGACCACCGCCTGTAAGGTCGACGCGAGATGGAAGCGGACGTTGGCCTGTTGATCCGGTGGATAGAACGAGAGGAGCCGCTCGATCGTATGCGACGCATCCATCGTATGGAGGGTCGAGAAGACGAGATGGCCCGTGTCGGCGGCCTTCATGGCGACCTCGAGCGTCTCCAGGTCGCGGATCTCCCCGATCATGATCACATCGGGATCCTGTCGCAACACGCGACGCAGCGCCTGTGCGAAGCTCATCGCATCCGCCCCGATCTCCCGCTGGCTCACGCAGGCCTTGCGATCCTGATGCCAGTATTCGATCGGATCCTCGATGGTGATGATGTTCACCGCCCGGTTCGCGTTCACCTGGTGGATCATCGCGGCGAGCGCGGTGGACTTGCCCGATCCCGTCACCCCCGTCACCAGCACCAACCCACGCGTCCGGAGCGCGATGGTGTTCAGGACGGAGGGGAGGTTCAACGCGGCGATCGACCCCACCTCGGCGCGTACGGCCCGGATGGCGAAGGCGAGGGAGCCACGCTGCTGGAAGGCATTGACGCGGAACCGCCCCACCCCCTGGAGTGAGATCGCGAAGTCCACGTCGCGCACCTCCTCGAACTCCTTCCGGTGGCGCGGCGCCATCACCTGCTCGGCGATCCCCTTGAGGTCGGCAACGGTCAGGGGGGGATGCGCGACAGGGACCAGGTCCCCATGCACACGGAGCATCGGTGGCCGACCGAGCTTGAGGTGACAATCGGAGCCACCCTGCTGCTGCAGGGTGAGGAGGAGCTGGCGGAGGTCGACGCCGGCTGGCGCGTCAGCCATTCGGGCGGACACGGAAGAGCACCTGACCGTACTCGACCGGGTGCGCATCGGCGGCGCAGACCTCGACGATCGTCCCCGAGACCTCGGACTCGATCTCGTTCATGATCTTCATCGCCTCGATGATGCAGAGGACCTGCCCCTGCTTCACCTGCTGCCCGACGCTCACATACGGCTTGGCGCCCGGCTCGGGGGCGCCGTAGTACGTGCCGACCATCGGCGACTTCACATCGGTCGCGTTCCCGCTAAGCGAGGACGCAGCTTCCGTCGAGGCGGCGGAAGCGGCGGTAGCCGGCGCGGCCGGGGAGGGCGCCGCGACCGGAGCCGGCGCCGCGGCAGGGGCGGCGTAGACCGCACCGGGACGGACCGTCGCCGTCTTGCTCAGGCGGATGCGCATCCCCTTGTCCGAGGAGATCTCCATCGAATCCACGGTGGACTCATCGAGCATCTCCAGCAACTTCTTGACGTAGCGAAGATCGATCATGGGGGGGTCAGCGTGGTAGTTGAGGTAGCAGCGCGCTCGTGCCTCAGAGCTGGACGAGATCGCGTGGGAACGAGGTCAGCACAACGGGGCCCTCGGGGCCAAGCAGGACGTCGTCTTCGATCCGGACGCCCCCCCACCCCTCGAGATACACCCCGGGCTCGATGGTGACGACCGCCCCCAGCGGGAGCGGGGCCTCCGCGGTCTTGGCGAGACGGGGCGCCTCGTGGACCTCGAGCCCGATGCCATGTCCGAGCGAGTGACCGAACGCCTCCCCGAACCCAGCTCGCTCAATGTAGTCCCGGGCTAACGCGTCGGCATCCCGCCCGCGCATCCCCTGCCGAACAAGGGCCGAAGCGCTCCCGTTACTTTCCCGAACCAGAGCATGGATCTCGCGTTGCCGATCGCTCGGTGAGGTCCCAACCACGAAGGTCCTGGTGATGTCCGCGCAGTAGCCGTGGTGGATGGCCCCGAAGTCGATCAACAGGAGCTCGCCGCGCTCGATCACGCGCGTGGAGGCCCGGGCGTGAGGCAGCGCCGACCGCGGACCCGACGCGACGATCGTCTCGAAGGGGAACCCCTCGCTGCCCGCCGCGCGCAACGCGCGCTCGAGCTCCCCCGCCACCGCGAGCTCGGTCATCCCAACGCGAACCTTCGGAAGCGTCGCGTTGAGCGCCTGTTCGGCGATCGCGATGGCCGCGCGGATCTCGGCCACCTCCCCCGCATCCTTGGACTCGCGAAGCCCCTCCACGAGGTCGACCACCGGCTCCCAGTGCCACCGCGCCCCCTCCGCACCGGTCGCCAGGAAGCGCTGGGCCTCCTGGTGGAGGAGATGCGCCGTCTCGAAGGCGATGCGTCCGACCTGCGTCCTCGACCCAAGGACGCGCCAGAGCTCGGTCCAGAGCGAGGCGGGGGCGATGAGCACCTCGACCTCGGGATCGACCTCCGTCTTCACCTGCGTGGCGGAGCGGAAGTCCGTGAGGAGGGTCGCCCCGCCCGCCGTGACGAGGAGCAGGGCGTTCGACCCGGAGAAC
>CAXRBM010000140.1:0-5501 GCA_964228675.1 Gemmatimonadaceae bacterium | reverse complement strand
CACCGAGAGCACGGCGGTGAGTCCCTCGCGTACGTCGTCTCCGGAGAGTTTGACCTCCTTGTCCTTCTTGGCGAACGACGACTTGTCGAGGTGCCGGTTGATCACGCTCGTGAGGGCCGACTTGAAGCCGGTGAGGTGCGTGCCGCCTTCGTGCGTATTGATGTGGTTGCCGAAGGAGAAGACGTTGGCGTTGTAGCCGTCGTTGTACTGGAGGGCGAGGTCGCTCCCGACGTCGTCGCGCTCCACCTCGAGGTACAGGATGTCGGGGTGCAGCGACTTCGCCTTCGCGGTCATGAACCCGACGAACGCCTTGAGCCCGCCCTTCGCATGGAAGGTCTCCGTCTTCTCCTGGCCCGGACGCTCGTCGGTGAGGGTGATGGTCACCCCCTTGTTGAGGATCGAGAGCTAGCGGAGGCGGCTCGAGAGGGTCCCGTAGTCGTAGACGAGTTCGGTGAAGATCTGCGCATCGGGCTTGAACCAGACCTTCGTCCCGGTGTCCTTCGCCTTCACGGTGCCGAGGACGGTCAGCTTGGTGGTGGTGTCGCCGCGCGCGAAGTCCATGTAATGCTCCTTCCCGTCACGCTTCACCCAGACCTTGAGCGTCTCGGAAAGGGCGTTCACCACCGAGACGCCGACGCCGTGCAACCCGCCGGAGACCTTGTACGTGTTCTTGTCGAACTTGCCGCCGGCATGGAGCACCGTGAGGGCGAGCTCGAGCCCAGGGAGCTTCTCCACCGGATGGATGTCGACTGGGATCCCGCGCCCGTTGTCCTCGACCGTGATCGAGTCGTCGGGGTGGATCGTGACCTGGACGGTGTCGCAAAAGCCGGCGAGTGCCTCGTCGATCGAGTTGTCGACCACCTCGTAGACGAGGTGATGCAACCCGCGATGCGAGGTCGACCCGATGTACATGCCGGGCCGTTTGCGAACGGCTTCGAGTCCCTTGAGGACTTGGATGCCGGAGGCGTCGTACGAGGACTCGGAGACGTCGTTGGTCTTGGCCATTGCAGGGGAGGGGAGGGAGACCCTCAAAGTTACCCGAACCGCCCCCCCGCTAGCAACGCACCGGACCCCCGATTTTCAGAGGGAAAACACCCCCCGCGGGGTCAGCGGAGGAGCTCCCATCGGAGCCGGCGCACCGGGTGCGTCACGGCGGCCCCCGCGAGGCGCGCGAGGAGCTGTGGTTCCATCAGCGAGAGCTCGGTCATCCACGCATGCGTTCGGACCCCCACGACGAGGGTCCCATCCTCGGTCAGGATCCTCGGCTCCGTCACCGCGGCGATTCGCGCCCCCACCGCCGTCGGCCACGCCGCCATCGCCTGGGCCCGCGCCACGGCCTCGGTCAGCCCCGCGGCGGCCAACGCCTCCGGGAGCACCTCGCCGATCGTACGAGGCCGCCCCGCGCTGGGCTCGTCGCCGCGCCGCCTCATGCCGCTGGGGCGAAGGCGCCGGCGCGCACCGTCCAGCGCGCGAGCCGCGTGAAGCGTGCGGGGATCTCGTCCGCCCGTGGCACGCACACCAGATGCTGTCCATCCCCGATCCCGTCGAGCAGCGCGAGGATCCGTTCCGTGCGGCGGCGATCAAGCTCGGCGAAGGGATCGTCCAGCAACAGCACCGGCATCACCCCCGTGGTCGCCTGGTGCGTCGCCCCCTCCAACAGTCGGAGCACGATCGCCGCGGTCCGCTGTTGCCCGGCCGATCCGACGACGCGCAGGTCGTGCCCATCGAGGGTGAGCGCGAGGTCGTCGCGGTGCGGCCCCGTCTGCGTGAGTCCACGACGCACGTCAAGCGGGCGCTGCCGCTGCAACGTGTCCAAGAGCGACTCAGCGCTCGCCTCCTCGGCGAACGCCCCCGCGTATCGCAGGCCGGTGGTCGCCGTTTCCCCGATGGCGGTGCACCGCGCGGTGAACTCCGCGCTCTGTGACCGCACCCAGGCCTGGCGTTCGGCGATCAACGTCGCCCCGTGCTGCGCCAGCACCGGCTCCCACGCGGCGACGGCGCCAAGCTCGGTGTCACGCCCACCGGCCCGCGCGGCCTCGCGCAGCGCGGCGTTCCGACGGCTCAGCGCCGCGCGGTAGTGTCGCAGCGCCTGCAGATAACGCGGCGAGGTGAGGGCCAACGTGATATCAAGATAGCGCCGTCTTTCCTGCGGCCCACCGGCCACGAGGTCCACATCGCGCGGGGAGAAGGTCACCGAGGGCAGCGCGTCGAGTGCATCGGTGAGCCGCTCCGGCTCGCGTCCGTCGAGGGTCACCTTCTTTCGCCCCTGCCGATCGACCGCCGCGGTGATGCGCGTCGCCGTCACCCCTTCGATCGAAGCGCTCACATGGAATGCCGTCGCACCATGCTGGATGCAGTCACGGTCTCGCGCCCCGCGCCCCGAGCGGAGGAGCCGGAGATATCCGATCGCCTCGACGAGATTCGACTTCCCCTGCCCATTGTCCCCCACCACCACGATCCCCTCGGGGGGGAGCGTGAGGTCGGCCGCCGTCACGTTGCGGAACGTCTGCAGCGCGAAGGTGCGGAGCCGCGCCGGTGGGGCGACCGCAGACATTCAGGCCCCGCGAAAGGTCGGGGCGCGCTTCTCGAGGAAGGCGGTCGTCCCCTCGCGCATGTCGGCGGTGCGGCCGACCGCACCGAAGTGCTCCGACTCCAAGGCGAGCGCCGCGTCGAGGGGGAGCGCCGCGCCCCCGGTCACCGCGGCGATCGCATGGGCCAAGGCGAGCGGACCGTTCTTGAGCATCACCTTGGCCAGCGAACGCGCCGCCTCGGGAAGCATGTCGGGGGCGACGACCTCGTTCGCGATCCCGAAGCGCGCCGCCGTCTCGGCATCCACCTGATCCCCCGTGAGGATCATCTGCAGGGCGCGCCCCTGGCCGATGAGACGCGGCAACCGCTGCGTGCCCCCGTACCCCGGGATGAGCCCGAGCCGCGCTTCCGGCAGCCCGAACTTCGCCTGCGTGCTCGCGACGCGCACATGGCAGGCGAGCGCGAGCTCGAACCCGCCACCGAGCGCAAAGCCATTGACCGCGGCGATCACCGGTTTCGCGAAGCGCTCGATCCGCGTGAAGATCGCCGATCCATGCGCGGCGACCGCCTGCAATCCCGCCGGCGTCCCCGCTGCCTCGGCGATCTCCCCGATGTCCGCCCCCGCGACGAAGGCACGCCCCGCCCCGGTCAGGATCACCGCGCGCACGTCGTCGCGCGATTCGAGATGCGTGAAGGCCTGGCCAATCTCGTCGATCACCACGCGGTTGAGCGCGTTGAGCTTGTCGGGCCGATTGATGGTGAGCGTCGCGATCTGGTCGGCGACGTCGAGGATCAGGGTGGCGAAGGGGGTGACCATGGGGGCGTCCTCACTGCTGGAGGGTATGCGGCGCAATCTATACGTTTCACCGATGCCCTCGACCCGCCCCCGCGCGGTCCTCGCGCTCGATCAGGGGACGACGAGTTCCCGTGCCCTCGTCGTCGGGGCGGACGGACGGATCCTCGGCCGTGCGCAGTTCGAGTTCCCACAGCACTTCCCACAACCGGGGTGGGTCGAGCACGACCCGGAGGATCTCTGGCGCACCACGCGCGACGCCGCGCGGGCCGCGATCGCGCAGGCGGGGCTGATGCCCGAGGCGATCGGGATCACCAATCAGCGCGAGACGGTGATGCTCTGGGACCGCCGCACGGGGGCCCAGGTCGGGCCGGCGATCGTCTGGCAGGATCGACGCACCGCGCCGCGGTGCGCCGAGCTCCGCGCGGCGGGGGAGGCGGAGTGGCTGCATCGCATCACCGGGTTGGTCCCCGATCCCTACTTTAGTGCGACCAAACTCGAGTGGTTGCTGCGAGAGGTCGCGCGGCCGCGAGGGATCCCGCTGGCCGATCTCGCCGCGGGGACCGTCGACAGCTGGTTGATCTGGCGACTGACCGATGGCGCGGTGCACGCCACCGATCACACCAATGCCTCGCGCACGATGCTCTGTGACATCGCGACCCGGGAATGGAGCGCCCCGCTGCTCGAGCGCTTCGGTGTGCCACGGGAGCTGCTCCCGGAGATCCGGCCGTCGGCGGGGATGTTCGGTGTGGCGGCCGCGGAGCATCTCGGGGCGGCGCTGCCGATCCTCGGGGTCGCCGGCGATCAGCAGGCCGCGCTCTGGGGGCAGGGGTGCTGGCGCAGTGGGGAGGGGAAGAACACCTACGGCACCGGGGCCTTCCTGCTGTTGAACACGGGCCGCGCGCGGCCCGAGGGTGGGCGCGGGATCCTGACCACGTTGGCCTGCGATGCGGCGGGCGCGCCGGTCTACGCCCTCGAGTCCTCGATCTTCGTCGCGGGAGCGGCGGTGCAGTGGCTTCGCGATGGCTTGGGGTTGCTTGACGCGGCGCAGGAGAGCGAGGCGATGGCGCGCGCGGTTCCCTCCACCGACGGGGTCTACTTCGTCCCGGCGCTGACCGGGCTCGGGGCACCGGCGTGGGAGCCGGCGGCGCGCGGGACGATCGTGGGACTCACGCGCGGCACGCAGCGCGCGCATCTCGTGCGCGCCGCGCTCGAGGCGATGGCCTATGGGACCGCCGATGTGCTCGAGACGATGCGCAGCGTGAGCGGGGCCTCCCTCGACCTCCTCCGTGTCGATGGCGGCGCGACGTTCAACGATTGGCTGATGCAGTTCCAGGCCGATGTGCTCGGTGTCCCCGTGGAGCGCCCCGATGAGATCGAGACGACGGCGCTGGGCGCCGCGGGGCTCGCCGGCATTGCCGCAGGGGTCTGGCCGGATGCGGCGGCCTTCCTCGCCGCCCGGCGCTATCAGCGCTTCACGCCCACGGTCGGAGAGAATCCGGCGCGCGCCGGACTCGGCGGATGGCGCCGTGCGGTCCGCGCGACGGTGTCATGGGCCCGCGATCGCGACGGGTGATCGATGGAGTGGCTCCTGGTCTTCTCGCTCGGGGCCGCCCCGTTCGGTCGCGCCTCCGCGCCATCATCCACGCCGGAGGATCGCTGGTTCGCCGTCGATAAGGCGAAGCATTTCGCCGTCTCGGCTGCGGTACAGAGCGTATCGCATAGGATCCTTCGCGCGAACGGGCATGACTACCGCTCCGCGTCCTGGAATGCGGCGGCCCTCACTATGACCGTCGGTGTCGGCAAGGAGCTCTGGGATCGGCACCGCGGTCGGGTCTTCTCGTGGAAGGATCTCGGGGCCGATGCGGCGGGCGGCGCGACGGGGGCCGTGCTCATCCGACAGCTGGCACCTTGATCGGTGCGCACGGGTATATTCCACGGATAACCCAGAGGGGGAGCAGGTATGCATCCGCGCACCAAGTTCATCATCGGCGGGGTCGTCGTCCTTGGGACGGCGGGGTTCCTCATGGCCGGCAGCATCCAGGACACGGCGGTCTACTTCCTCACCCCGCAGGAACTCGAGGCGAAGGTGCTCGAGGATCCGGGGATGCGCGGGACCGGGGTGAAGGTCGGCGCGCGAGTGGTGGCCGGCTCGGTGGTGCGTGATTCGAGCGGGAAG
>CAXRBM010000139.1:0-2664 GCA_964228675.1 Gemmatimonadaceae bacterium | reverse complement strand
CATCGGACAGGCGGTGCAGATCACGGATGGACCGTTCACCGACTTCAACGGGACGGTCGAGGATGTGATGCCGGACAAGGGCAAGGTGCGGGTCTCGGTCTCCCTCTTCGGGCGGCCGACCAGCGTCGAGCTCGACTATCTACAGCTGAAGGGCCACTAGCGATTCGGAGAGCGCCCTTGCGCGGGGCAGGCGTGCGATCCACGCCGAGCAGCGCACCGTCGGAGACCACGACGACGTAAAACAGACGGTGGGAGTCAGCGGAGTCTCGCCAGCGTCTCCATCGGGAGGGCGCCCGAGCCCGCTTCACGTTTCAGAGGGAAGCACGATGGCAAAGAAGGTCACCGGTTTCGTCAAACTGCAGATCCCTGCAGGCAAGGCGAATCCGGCCCCGCCGGTCGGCACCGCGCTCGGTCCGCAGGGGATCAACATCATGGCATTCTGCAAAGAGTTCAACGCTCGGACGCAGGGCCAGGATGCGATCCTCCCGGTCGAGATCACGATTTTCGCCGACAAGTCATTCTCGTTCATCCTGAAGACGCCCCCTGCGGCGTTCCTCGTCAAGAAAGAGGCCGGGATCGAGAAGGGCTCGGGTCAGCCGAACCGCAACAAGGTCGGCTCCATCACCCAGGCGCAGGTCCGGAAGATCGCCGAACTCAAGATGCCCGACCTCAACTGCGACACGATCGAGTCTGCCATGGCGATGGTCGCGGGCGCGGCGCGGTCGATGGGCGTGGAGGTGAAGGGATGAAGACTCACGGCAAGAAGTTCCGCGCGGCCGCCGAGAAGGTGACGGCCTCGACGTACGCCCCCAAGGCGGCGCTCGAGCTCGTCAAGACCGCGGCCTTCGCCAAGTTCGACGAGTCAGTCGAGGTGGCGGTCCGCCTCGGCGTCGACCCGCGTCACGCCGACCAGGTCGTGCGCGGCACCGTCGTCCTCCCCGCGGGCACCGGGAAGACGGTGCGTGTCCTCGTCATCGCTGTCGGCGAGAAGGCGAACGAGGCCACCGCGGCCGGCGCCGATTTCGTCGGTGCGGAGTACATCCAGAAGGTGAAGGACGGCTGGACCGATTTCGACGTGATGATCGCGACCCCGGACCAGATGGGCCAGGTCGGTCAGCTCGGACGCGTCCTCGGCCCACGCGGCCTCATGCCGAACCCGAAGGCCGGGACGGTGACCTTCGACGTCGGGCGCGCGGTCAAGGAGTCCAAGGCCGGCAAGATCGAGTTCCGCGTCGACAAGGCGGGCAACGTGCAGGCCGCCATCGGCAAGGTCTCGTTCGGTGTGGACGCCCTCGAGACGAACTTCACCGCCTTCATGGACCAGATCCTCCGCTCCAAGCCCTCCGCGGCGAAGGGCGTCTACGTCAAGACCGTCGCCCTCTCCAGCACCATGGGGCCGGGCGTCCGTGTCGACACCACCCCCTACCGGTAACCGACGATGAAGCGATCCGATAAGGAGCAGCTGGTCGCCGACCTGAAGGCCAAGCTCTCCGGTGCCGACGGGGTCTTCTATACCGACTTCACGGGCCTCAACGTGAAGCGCATGACGGAGCTGCGCCGCCGTTTCAAGAAGGCGGGCGTGGAGTACGTCGTGATCAAGAACACCCTCGCGCTGCGGGCGGTGAACGAGGCCGGGCTCACGGGGCAGAAGCTCCGCGGTCCGACCGGCGTCGTGGTGACGAAGGACCCCATCACCGCCGCCAAGCTCCTCACCGACTTCGCCAAGGAGAACGACCAGAGGCCGTCGGTGAAGGGCGGGATCTACGAAGGCGCGGTGATCGATGAGGCGATGGTCAAGAAGTTGGCCTCGCTCCCGACCCGCGACGAGGCGCTGTCGATCCTCGTTGGCACGTTCAACAGCGTGCTGATGATGTTCGCCCTCGCCCTCGAGGCCAAGAAGACGCAGCTCGAAGGTTCGAACTAATCCCCCAGGCCTCGGCCTGAATCACCAGCCCCAGGACGTCCTGGGGGACTATACACCAAGGAGAATCGGTACCATGGCGAACACGACTCTGAGCAAGGACGAGATCCTCGACGCGATCGGCGGGATGTCGGTCATCGAGCTCACCGAGCTCATCGATGCATTCAAGACGAAGTTCAACGTGACCATCGCGGCCGTCGCCGCGGGCGCGCCGGCGGGTGGCGGTGGCGCCGCCGCCGCCGCGGAGGAGAAGACCGAGTTCGACGTCATCCTCAAGGATGCCGGCGGCAAGAAGATCCAGGTCATCAAGGTGGTCCGCGAGCTCACCGGCCTCGGCCTCAAGGAGGCGAAGGACATGGTCGACGGCGCGCCGCAGACCCTCAAGACGGGCGTGTCGAAGGCCGACGCCGATGCCGTCAAGGCCAAGCTGGAGGCCGAGGGCGCGGTCGTCGAGATCAAGTAAGCTTGCACTCCAGCTTGCGGCAGCTGCAGCACTCCTGATGTTCGTTCGCCTCCCTCCGGTCGGGTTCTCCGACCGGGGGCGAGGCGGTTTCGGCCTGTACCCGGGCCCGGCCCGAGGCACATAATGATCACCCAGATCTCGTTCGGTAAGCGCGAGCACGGCATGCAGATGCCGCATCTGCTCGACATCCAGACCCGCGCGTTCGAGTCGCTCCTCCAACTCGACGCCGCCGCCCATGACCGTGAGGACGTGGGGCTCGAGCGGGTCTTCAAGGACCTGT
>CAXRBM010000138.1:0-2989 GCA_964228675.1 Gemmatimonadaceae bacterium | reverse complement strand
GCGGTGAGATCCTCGACGGCCTTGGTGAGATCGCGTGCGCCATGCGGGACGGTCGCGACGCGGCGACCGACGTCGCGCATCACGAAGCCCATGTTGGTCCCGGCCTCACTCGGCATCGCGACGGCCGAGATCTCGATCTCGGTGCTCAAGCCGAGTTCGCCGCGGATCCCGCTCGCGGCGACCCGGACGACGTTGTGCTTCTTGAGGGTGGTCAGGAAGACCGGGAGATCGGCCCCCGGACGTCCGACCCAGTTGCCGAGCGAGCGACCCTTCACCTGTTCCTCGCTCCCCAACTGCGCGAGATCGAGGAAGGCACGATTCGCGTAGACGATGTCGCCTTCGTCATCGTTAAGGACGAAGGCATCAGGCGCGCGACCGACGAGTTCGAGGAGGAGGTCACGCGTCGACACCGCCGGACCGATCGCCGGCGTGGAGAAGCGCGCGAGCCGCACGAGGAGGAGCGTCATGTTCTCCTGGCGGAAGCAGGAGGCCGACGCGAGTGCTTCCCCGCGGCCCTCGGCCAACTGGATGCGCACGTCACCGGCGTGACCGGTGGTGCGCGCCGCCGCGAGGAGATCCTCCATCGCGCGGACCTGATCGGCGGCGATCCCGAGCGGGAACATCTTGCCGATGAGCTTATCGGCGGCGAGATCGAAGAGGCGTGCGGCGGAGTTCGAGGCATCGACGATCTTCATCGTGTCGGCATCGACGACGACGATCGCATCGGTGGAGAGCTGGAAGAGGAGCCGATACCGCGTCTCCACATGGCGCAACTTCCAGTAGTCCCGCTCCATCGCTTGCTGCGTGTCGACGAGGCGCTGTTGGAGCGTGGAGATCGCGCGCAGGTCGCGCCCGACGGCGATCACTGAGCCGTCATCGGCGCGGATCGCGTTGTAGGCGACGGGGATGTCGGCGCCGGTGCTGGAGGGATGGTTCACCTGGCGCCGCCGCGTGGTCCCGCCGCTCGTCGCCTCGCGCAGGAGCCCTTCGATCTTGGGTCGCGACTCGACCGTCACGGTGTCGACCCACGCCTTCCCCACCCACTCCTCCGCTCCCGCCACCGGCGCTTCGGCGCCGGAGAAGGAGACATGACGGATCACACCGCCACGATCCACGACGAGGGCGACCTCGCTCGTGGCCGTGATGAGCTTCGCGGCCGCCTCCGGAGCGAGTCCGGTCAGCTCTGCGCGCGAGTCAGGGGTGAAACGATCGCGGGATTCCATGGGTGGTGGTGCCTTCGCACCGAGCGGAGGTGAGGAATGAGGTCAGCGGATGGCGCAGAGCCGTCGAGCTTCGGTCACCGCGGAGAGGCCATCGACGCCGTAGCCATCGGCGCCGACGCGCCCGACGATGGCTGGATCGTTGGTGACCAGCGGTCCACCGAGGATGATCTGTATGTCACGGTTGGTTGACAACTGCCGGATTCGCTTGATGTCGCGCGCCAGTCCATTGACGTGCCTCGTGCAGGATATCGATAACCCGACACAATCGTAGCTTATTTCTTGGACTTTGTCTAGCAAATACTCCTCATCATAGCTGGACATGAAATGGACATCCCAGCCATCTCGGAGGAGGTGCTCGGCCACGACCATCGTGCCAAGGGTGTGCTGCTCCCCCGGGGCGACGCTGAGGATGACCCGACCGGTGGCCCCAGGGGAGGGGAAGGTCGAGAGCTGCGTCGCGAGTTCGCGCATCAGGCACTGGATGCGTCCCGACCCGATAGTCACTTCATAGAAGGAACAGTCGTCGTTCTCCCACATCACGCCGAGCCGACGGGCAGCCGGCGCGAAGAGGTCTTCGAAGACCTCCTCTGGGGAGACGCCACGCGCGAGGAGACCTCGCATCAGGTCACCGGCCGCTCCCTCCTCCGCTGAGAGAAGGGCGAGGGTGAACTCGGAGATCAGCGTCTCCGTCGTACTCGACTGCTGCGTCATAGTCCCACCAGGTAGGGGGGCGAAACCCCGGTGACTGCCCTTGCATAGTGGCACTCCCCTGACCAGCTGTCAATAGTGATTGACGTAAACTTGTATTGACAGATGGGCGGGTGGGCGCCAATATCTCCCTAGGTGTCTCCTGGCTGGTCCGGTCGATGTCCAACGGCCGGCAGGCAACCCATTCACCGGGATCGGCGTGTCAGCATCCACAACGTCAGGCGGACTGTACACACCGGAGCAACGCGCACGGCGCGATGCGACGCGATGGACGCTGGTCCAGGGGATCCTCGCGCCCCTGCAGTTCCTCGTCTGCATCGCCTCGGCGATCCTCGTCGTCCGCTATCTGCTCACGGGGGAAGGCCTCGCGCTGGCCAACCTCTCCGTGCTGCTCAAGACGGGGATCCTCCTGCTGATCATGGTCACCGGTTCCATCTGGGAGAAGGTGGTCTTCGACGAGTGGCTCTTCGCCGAGCCCTTCTTCTGGGAAGACGTCGTCTCGATGGGAGTGATCGCGCTGCATCTCGCCTACGTCGTGGCGCTCTTCTCCGATGGACTGACCACGCGTGGTCGGATGCTGCTCGCACTGGTGGCCTACACGGCGTATGTGATCAACGCGATCCAATTCATCTTGAAGCTCCGAGCGGCGCGATTACAGGACGAGGCGCAGCGGTCGACCCGTCTCGCGAGCGCCTCTTCTATAGTAGGAGCCGCCGTATGACCGGCACCGCTCTCCCCACGATCGATCCCACCACCGGGTGCGTCGACGCGCCAGTCCTCCGTGAGCGCGGTCAGCGCGAGGTCTTCTGCGGTCTCACCGGGATCGTCTGGCTTCATCGGAAGATGCAGGACGCCTTCTTCCTCGTGGTCGGCTCCCGCACCTGTGCGCATCTCATCCAATCCGCCGCTGGGGTGATGATCTTCGCGGAGCCGCGCTTCGCGACGGCGATCCTCGGGGATCGCGATCTCGCGGGGATGGCTGACTGCAATGAGGAGCTCGACCGCGTGGTGCGTGAGCTCCTCGCCCGGCGCCCCGATATCACCACGCTCTTCCTCGT
>CAXRBM010000137.1:0-2340 GCA_964228675.1 Gemmatimonadaceae bacterium | reverse complement strand
GGAAGCGGATCTCGCGCCGGTCGTGGCGAAGATCCCACCCCTCGCCTTCGTCCGGTACATCAACGCGGTGCCTGACACGCTCAACACCACGGTCCGGTGGATCGACAAGGTCGAGTTCACGCCGCAGACCTTCACCAACGTCCCCTTCCGTGGGATGGGCCAGGGTGGGTACCAGGGTCTGGAGGCCGGGCCGCGTACGCTCCGCGTCTTCACCTACGACCCGAACCTCAACTCGTCCACGAACGGGCTCGGGGCGGAGACCAAGCAGCTCACCGAGCTGACCCACACCTTCGAGGCGGGCAAGTACTACACCCTCCTCCACCTCGGGTATGCCCGCACCGGCTCGACCCCGGCGCAGCGCGTCCTCGTGATCGAGGACCAGCTCCCGGCGGCGAGCACCAACGTCTCGATCCGCGCCATCCACGCGGGGCTCGGGATCGCCAACGTCGACCTCCACGCGACCGCGACCGCCACGACGACCCTCGTCGGGTCGACCCCGGCCTTCGCGAACGTCGGCCTGACGAACGGCACCACCGGCATCTCGGCGTACGCCGCGCGTGCGGCGGGCGCCTTCGCGATCCAGGCCGCGGCGACCGGCACGACGACCTCGCTCGTCGCCGCCGCCGCGCCGGCTGGCGTCGCTGGCACCACGACCGCTGACCCGATCGCGGGTGCCACCGTCGCGGGCTCGGTGATGACCGCGATCGCCTTCCCGGCCTCGGTCGCGGGATCAAAGGCGGCCACCGCGGCCACCCCGTCGATCCTCTTCTTCCTCGATCGCCAGCCGCCGCGCACCACGCCGTAATCGGCACGGGGTCACCCTTGCGACCAGCGGCCACCGACCATTGACTTGGCCGGTGGCCGCTGGGCTTTTCCCCCGATGATGTCGCCTCTCCCCCATCTCCTCTCGTCCTCGGTGGGCCCCCGTTTTTGTGGGCACGCCGCTGGTGTCATCGCCCTCCTCATTGCGGTGGCGGGGATGGCCGAGGCGCAGCTGTTCCGGGGAACGGTCCGATCCATCACGACCGCGATCCCGATCCCCGAGGCGCAGATCACCGTCCGTGATTCGCTCGATGACGTCCTCGCCTCCGTGGTGAGCGATTCCATGGGGCGCTTCCTGGTGCGATTGCGACGCGTCCCTGCCGGGCGCGTCTATGTGCAAGCACGGCGGCTGGGCTACGAGGTCGTCCGCACCGGGGAGGCGCGGATCGCCCGCGGGGATTCGATCGACGTCGAGCTCCTGATGACCGAGGTGGCGGCGACCCTCGACGCCATCACCGTGCGCGGGATGGCCACGCTCAACGAGAAGCGGCTCGCCGACGCCTACCGGCGCGGGTGGCAGGTCTACGAGCCGGAACGCGTGGCCCAGCACCAGAGCCGCGCCGCCGACATGATGCAACTCCTCCGCTCGATGGGGACCCCGAGTCTGATCCTCCCGCGCCGCATCGATGATTGCGTGCGCAACACGCGCACCGGGGAGTGCGTGACCTGGGTCCTCGACGGGCAGGTCCTAGGGCCCAGCGCCTTCATCCTCCCGACGGACGTCTACTTCTTCGCCGTCCTCTCGCCGTCCGAGGCCCGGGTGGAGTACGGGAACCGGGCGCCCAATGGGGCGATCTCGGTCTACACCCGCTCCGCGACCGATCGCCCGACGCGACGTCGCTAGCGCGGTCGTTAGTTTGCAGGGATGATCGGTCGGCTACGCGGGCTCATCCTCATCGGTGCGGTGCTGACGGCCCAATGGCTCGCCGCGCAGTCCGCGCCCCCCATCCCGCGTCCCCTCGGACGGGTGAGCGACTTCGCGAATGTGATCGCCGCCGAGGACGAGGCGCGGATCACCCAGCTCATCGAGCAGGTGCTGGCGGGGTCACGGGGGGAGATCGCGGTGGTGACCCTCCCCGATCTCGCGGGGCGCGAGGTGGGGGATGTCGCGCTCGCGATCGGGCGCGAGTGGGGGGTCGGAGCGGCCGCCGCCGTGGGCGACCGCGCGCGCAATGCCGGCGTGGTGGTGCTCCTCGTCCCGCGCGAGACGAGCCAGGATGGGAGCGGGCACATCAGCATCCAGGTGGGGCAGGGGGCCGAGGGATTCATCAACGACGCCGTCGCGGGGGATATCCGGCGTGAGGCCACGCCGCAGCTCCGTGAGGGCGCCTATGGGCCCGCGCTCGCGTTGATCACCGCGCGGCTCGCCGAGCGGTACGCCGCGGAGTTCGGCCTCGCGCTCGACTCGACGTTGGTGCCGCCGCGGAGTCGGTCGTCGGAGGAGGGGGGACGGTTCCCCTTCGTGCTCTTCCTCATCCTCTGGGTCATCATCGCCGGGGCGTCGCGCCGGCGGCGCGG
>CAXRBM010000136.1:0-4285 GCA_964228675.1 Gemmatimonadaceae bacterium | reverse complement strand
GCAGCTCCGCTCGATGGCGACGGCGATCGACTCCGCGATGTCGCGTGTGGAGCGAGAGGTCTATCAGGTGAAGAACCAGAGCGGGCAGGATCCGCTCAACTTCCCGGTGCGGCTCAACAACCGGATCGCGGCGCTGAATGGGGTGGTGGCGTCGGGGCCCTATCGTCCGACGGCGCAGTCGGAGCAGGTCTTCGCGGAGCTTTCGGCGGCGCTCGGGATGCAGCTGACGCAGCTCACGAAGGTGTTCGACACCGATCTCAAGCGCCTCAACGACGAGCTCCAGAAGCTCGGGCTCGCGCCGATCGTTCCGAAGGCGGAGGAGAAACCGGCGACGCGGCCCGCGCCGGTGAGGGATGACGATCTTGCCGACGAGGTCGTGCCGCAGTGAGTGCAGCGGACTCGGTGGGAAGGTCGGGGGGCGCGATGAGCGCCCCCCTTCTCGTCCGTGACGCGACCGATGCGGATCACGCGATCGTCCTCGCGATGAACAACGCCGCGACGCCGAACGTGAACGCGCTCGATCCTGCGCCGTGGGCCTGGCTCGTGGCGCACACCACGCACTACCGCGTCGCGGAGGACGCGGAGGGAATCGCGGGGTTCCTGCTCTGTGTACCGTCGGGATTGCCGTACTGGAGTCAGAATTACGCCTGGTTCACGGCGCGGTTCGATGACTTCCTCTACATGGACCGCGTGGTCGTGGCGGAACGGGCGCGGAATCGTGGCGTTGGTACGGCGTTGTACGACGACCTGCATGCGGCGGCGCGTGGGCGTTGGCCGCGGATCACCCTCGAGGTGAATCTCCGTCCACCGAATCCCGGGTCCCAGCGCTTCCATGAGCGACTGGGCTACCAACCGATCGGGGTTCGCGAGTCGGATGGTGGGGCGTACGCCGTGCAGATGTACGAGCGCGCGATCGTGTAACTGGCCTCACGCCCGATGTCGGGCGTGAGGTATCGCCATCGTCAGCCGCGCGCGGGGACGGTGCTGCCGTCGACCGCCATCCCCATCGCATGGATCCCCTTGTCGACGTAGAGCGTCGTGCCGGTGATCCCGCTCGCGAGGGGCGAGCAGAGGAAGGCGGTCGCCGCACCGACCTCGGTGGCCTCGAGGCGCTCGGTGAGGGGGGCGTTTCCCTCGCAATAGGTCACCATGTCATCGATGATCCCGATCGCACTCGCGGCGCGCGAGGCATAGGGGCCGGCCGAGATGGTGTTGACGCGGATGCCGTAGCGGCGCCCCGCCTCGAAGGCGAGGACGCGCGTGTCGCTCTCGAGCGCGGCCTTGGCGGAGGACATCCCGCCGCCGTAGCCCGGGATCGCCTTCTCGCTCGCCATGTAGGTGAGAGAGGCGACCGCGCCACCACGCCGCATGAGCGGGCCGAAGGCACGGACCATCGAGACGAGGGAGTAGGCGCTCGCACTCACCGCGGCGAGGTAGCCGGCGCGCGAGGTATCGATGAGCGCCTTCTTCACCTCTGGGCCGTTGGCGAGGGAGTGGACGAGGATATCGACCGAGCCCTCGCCGAAGTCCGCACGCATGCGGTCGGCGAGACCGGCGATCGAGAAGTCACCGACGTCCTTGTAGCGCTTGCTCTCGCGGAGTTCGGCGGGGGCATCCTCGAGTTGATCGAAGACGGCGTCGAGGGGGTAGATCTTCTCGAAGCTGAGGAGCGACCCGTCCATGAGGCGGCGCGATTCATCGAGCTTCCCGCGCTCCAAGAGGTTCAGGAAGATGTTGAGCGCCGGGGGCCAGGTGGCCACACAGACGGTGGCGCCGGCCTGGATGAGGTGCTTCGCGATGGCCCAGCCGAAGCCGTTGTCGTCGGCGACGCCCGCGACGAGGGCGCGCTTGCCGGAGAGGTCGATGGGGAGCATAGCGTGATATCGCCGGTTCAGAGGGGGGAGGCAAGGGGATGCGCGGCCCGGCTCAGCCGATCACGCACCCCCTCCCACGCGGGATCCACAGGTGGATGCTCCACGAGGATGCGGGCGCAGCCGGCGTCATCGCAGGTGTGGAGTGCCTGATAGAGCTCGGCCGCGTACCCGGCCGCGTCCGCAGGGAGCGGGAGGTGGAAGATCTGTGCCGGATAGGAAGATCCCCGAGCACTGTCGCTCCAGGTGATGAGTCCGATGCGCGCCGGTTGGACCTCGGTCGCCACGCGAACGACCATGGCATCGATGTCCTTCGCGTCGGTAAGGACGACCGGTGCGCGCGGCGCGTAGTGTCGCGCGATCATCCCCGGGGAGGGCCGCGGGGTCTCGTCGTCGGCGATCGTCGCCGGTCGTGCGAGGGGACCGGTGATCGCCTCGAGCTCCGCTTGGGTGATGGTCCCCGGACGCAGGAGCATCGGGACAGGTCCCGAGAGGTCGATGACGGTGCTCTCGATCCCGACATTCGTGCGCCCGCCATCGAGGATGCAGTCCACACGATCGCCGAGTGAGCGCTCCACCTGCTCGGCGGTCACGGGGGAGAGTTCGGTGAAGCGGTTCGCGCTCGGCGCGGCGATCGGGAGTCCGGTGGCCTCGAGCAAGGCGCGCGCCACCGGATGCGCGGGGGAGCGGATCGCGACCGTGGGACCACCGCCGGTGATGACATCGGGAACGATCGCCTCACGCGGGAGGACGAGGGTGAGCGGCCCCGGCCAGAAACGCTGTGCGAGCGCCTCTGCCATCGGTGGCCACTCGGTCACGAGCGCGCGCGCAGCTTCCACATCAAGCACATGCACGATCAATGGGTTGAAGGTGGGCCGGCCCTTCGCCTCGAAGATCTTCCGTACGGCGGCCGCGTCGAGCGCGTGTGCGCCGAGTCCGTAGACCGTCTCCGTCGGGAAGGCAACGAGCTCGCCGCGACGGATGATCTCCGCTGCCGCCGCGATCCCAGCAGCGTCAGCGACTCGCCGCACTCGCCCGCCGCGCACACTCGGCTAACATGGCCGCCCCGACGAAGAGCGCATCCTCATCGGGATCGAAACGCGGGGTGTGCACCCCTGCATTGCTGTGGCCGTCGCCCAAGGTCCCGATGCGGAGGAAGCAGCCTTCCATTCGCTCAGTGTAGACCGCGAAGTCTTCTCCCCCCATGTTCGCGGTCGCGAGGGTGCGCAGCGCAGCCTCTCCGAGAAGTGCGCGTGCAGCCTCCTGCGCGATCGCGGCGGCCGCGTCGGTGTTCATGAGCGGCGGAGTTCCCTCGCTCATTTTCACCTCGGCGCGCAGCCCATGCGTCGCGGCCACCGATGCCGCGAGGGAGCGCACACCATCGCAGAGCAGGGCGCGCGCGGCAGGGGTCGTCGCGCGGATCGTCCCCGTCGCGCGGGCCTGTTCGGGGATCACGTTCGCCGCGCGTCCGGCCTCCACGGCGCCGACCGTCACCACACCCGGGAGGCCGGGATCGAGTCGTCGCGAGACGAGGGTCTGCACCGCCATCACGAAGGCCGAGAGTCCGACGATGGGATCGATCGCGTCCTGTGGACGGGCGCCGTGGCCACCGCGACCATGGAAGACGATGGTGAAGGTGTCGGTGCTCGCGGCGAGTGGGCCGGCGGTCGCGACCACCTCACCTACGCGGAAGCGCCAGTCGACATGTCCGCCGAAGATCATTCGCACCTCGTCGAGCGCCCCGCTCGCGAGGATGCGCGCCGCGCCCTCGCCGACCTCTTCCGCGGGTTGGAGCACGAGCTTCACCGCGCCGACCGCAGGATCGCGTGCGAGGAGGATCCCAGCGGCGACGGTCCACGCGGCGTGCATATCGTGCCCGCAGGCGTGCATCACACCGGGATGCTGCGAGGCGAACGGAAGCCCCGTCTCCTCATGGATGGGGAGCGCGTCGATGTCACCGCGGATCGCGACGGTCGCGCCGCCCGGCGTGCGACCGCGAATCGTCGTGATGAGCCCGGTCTCGGCGACCGTCTGGATCTCGGTGATCCCCGAGGCTTGGAGCGCCGCGCGCAACGTGCGCTGGGTGCCATGCTCCTGCCATGAGAGTTCGGGTGCCGCATGCAGCGCCCGTCGAAGCGCGACGATCCGCTCGCGCTCCGCTAAAGTGAACTGCGCGAGGCAGGCCGATACGCCGTTCGTCTCGCTCACGCGCGCAGTTCCTCGCGCCGCACCGTCAGCGCCTCGATCCACTCCACATCGACCTCCACCCCGATCCCCGGCCGATCGAGCGGAACCCGCACCATCCCCGTCGCATCCATCGTCCACTCTGGGGTCACGACATCCTGCGCCCAGTACCGCGCACTCGGGGAGAGATCGCCGGGGAGGGTGAAGTTCGGGAGCGAGGCGAGCGCCAC
>CAXRBM010000135.1:0-2216 GCA_964228675.1 Gemmatimonadaceae bacterium | reverse complement strand
CAGCAGTACGTCGAGCGGGAGGTGGAGGATTACAAGAATTCGGTGTCGACGGCCTTCATGTACGGGATCGCCCAAGAGGCGGCGAAGGCGCTCGAAGAGGCGCCGCAGCTCGGTATCCGCGAGGTGATGCTCGCAGATGAGGTCGACCGGTTGATCGCGAAGCGGCTGCGTCTCCCGAGCTACGAGACCTGGCGACGGCGGCGGGAGAAGAACGCGAACGAACTCAAGAAGCCGGAACGGTGGGGGCTGCGGTCGAACACCCCGCTCCGCGCGGCGATCCCGGCGGGGTCGGCGATGTCGTCGTCCGTCGTGGTCGCGGGGGCGCGGGTCACCGAATCAGCGCTCTACCTCGCGGCCAACGGGTGCGAGGTGACGGCGATCGAGCCCGAGGTGGCGATCGTGAACCAGGTGCTGCGCGCGGCGTCGGAGGCGGGGCTCACGGAGCGCCTCCGCGGTTTCGCGGCGGACCTGATCTCCTATACCCCCGACGGCCCACTCGGCGCGGTCATCTGCACGCCGGCGGCGTTCGCAGGGCTCTCGCCGGTCGAACGGGAGCGCGTCTTCCGCCTGCTGCAGGAGGCGACGACCGATGGCGGGGTACACCTGATCGAGACGCTCGTTGCGGGGCAAGCCGTCTTGAGTGAGGCGGAGCTTCGATCGCGCTACTCGGGGTGGACCATCACGGTCGTGCCGGAACCAGGGGCGTCGAGCACCTTCATGGCGAAGAAGCTGGTCGCCTGAAGGCGACGGCACAGGTCTCGTCCGACTCCCCGTCTCACTTCGCGACGCCAGTCGCGGTTCTGGGGTGTGTCGCTTTGCGACACACCCTTTTTTCTGGGCCTCAAGATTTGTCATAAACATCTGTTGCACAATGACTTAAGCAAACCAGGTGACTGGCATGCGCCCTGCGGAGTTCTTTCCATATACATCTGGGGCACGAACGCCCCGCCCAGCCAGTCCCTGAGGAGCCAGCCATGATCCAGACCGCTATCCCCGCCCTCCATGACGAGTCGCTCGACGCGCTCGTGGCGGAATACTTTGACGAGCCGATCGGGATCGTCATCTCGAGCGGATCGCGGACGGAGCCGACACCGCGGGTCGCGGAGTATGTCTGGGGGCCAGTGCCGGATGAGACGAGGGGATAACCAGCGTCATCGATTCGATCCGACGACCGCTTCGCGCCGCACTTCGCAGAAAACACAAAGGGATCGGCTTTCGCCGATCCCTTTGTCTATGCAGCAGACCGCTTACTTCTTCTTCGCGGCCTTCTTCTTGGTCGCCTTCTTGGCGGCCTTCTTCTTCTTCGCAGCCATTGCTAGCTCCTTGAAGGAGTGATCATCTCCCGGCCGATTCCCCGGTGAATCGGTGGGTTCCACGAAACGCGAACGTCCCGCGGCACCTCTTGAATACGACATTCTTCGGAATCTGTCAAGAGATTCCGAACAAGTGACGACCGGCCCGTCACGCCGTCACAGGGAACGCGCCCAAAAAATCGGATCACGCGACCTCCCCGATCAGCGCGCGCGAGGCGCACCACATACAGTTGCGCACCCCACGCGCGCACGCGATCATTGCTTCACCCCGGACATGCCACCGCTTCCGCGATGACCCAGCTCACGATCGATGGCCGGTCGTGCACCGCGCCCGACGGCGCGACGATCCTCGACGCCGCACGCACACTCGGCGTCGATATCCCGACCCTCTGCTGGTATCCGAAACTCCCGACCGCCGGCAACTGCCGCATCTGCCTGGTCTCGGTCGAGGGCACGAACAAACTCCTCCCGGCCTGCGCGACGCCGGTCACCGACGGGATGGTCGTCACCACGGAGTCGCAGGCAGCGGTGAAGAACCGCCAGGCGGTCCTGGCGATGCTGCTGGAGCGCTACCCGGTGGAGGAGATCCCGGCGGACCAGGCGCGGAATGAGTTCGAGGCGCTGGTGCACCGCTACGAGGTGCCGCTGACGCGATCCGGGGAGCTCCCGCTCCGCACAGGGGACGAGCGCCCTACAGACCCGATCATCACGCACGACATGTCGACCTGTATCCTCTGCACCCGCTGCGTGCGGGCGTGCGAGGAGATCCAGGTGGTCGGGGTGCTGGAGGTGGCGGCGCGCGGGGAACATGCGGCGATCATCGTCGGGGCGGACGGGAACCCGGAACACGCGGGGTGCACCTGGTGCGGGGAGTGCGTGCGGGTCTGCCCCACGGGGGCGATC
>CAXRBM010000134.1:0-9724 GCA_964228675.1 Gemmatimonadaceae bacterium | reverse complement strand
CGTGAAGTCGAGGCGACGGTTGCTGAACGCCGTCGTCGACCCCGGGGCGTCGGAGGCGAGCACCCCCGTGTTCAGCGTCTTGTTGTCGATCGGGAGTCCGTCGACGATGATCAGCGGCTGGTTGCTCGAGCTGATCGAGCTGACGCCGCGGATGGTGATCGAGGACGAGGCCCCCGGGACGCCCGACGAGCTCGTCACCTCGACCCCCGCCACGCGCCCCTGCAGCGAGTTGACGAAGTTCTGACGCGTCGTCTGCGCGATCTCCGGCCCCTGGACCGCCTGCTGCGAATAGCCGAGGCTCCGCTGCTGCGCGGTCTGCCCGAGCGCCGTGATCACGACCTCGTCGAGGTTCGTCGCCACGCGCTTGAGCTGGACGTCGATGCGCGGCTCGGTGCCCACCGTCCGCTCCTGCGGCGCATGGCCGATCAGGCGGTACTGGAGCACCTGACCGACCGCGACACGGACCGAGTACTCGCCGTCGCGATTGGTCTGGAGACCGGTGGTGCTGCCTTTGATGAGGACGGTCACGGCTTGCAGGGGCGCGCCCTGTTCGCTGGTCACCTTGCCGGTGACCGTACGCTCCTGCGCCGCCATCGGCGACGCGAGGAGCGCCATGCCCATCACCACCGAGAGGAATCGTCTCTGCATGAGAGCTGTTCCGGGGTAGAGGGTGATCGCACTCTCACGGATGTGAGAGGACCGGGCTACGTTACGGCGCATGGCACCCCATGTCAAACATTATTGTTGTGTCTTGACTGTTCTTGTCGGGATTCCCATCGCGGCGCAATCGCCGATAACGGTCGATACCGTCGCGCCCGGCATCACCTATCAGCACCTCACCAGGCCCGCCGGCCCCTGGGAGATCCACCTCGTCCGGGTCGATCGCGCTCAAGGCCCGTGGACCCTCACCGTCCGACACGCCGTCGATTCCCTCAGGGGACGCGAGACCACCTCGTCGATGGCCGCACGCCTCGCCACCTCGCGCGAGGTCCCCGTCGCCCTCAACGCCGACTTCTTCGACCTCCGCACCGGCGAGGTCACCAACAATCAGGTCATCGACGGCGAGGTCTGGAAGGCGATCCTCGGCTTCGACGTCCCTCGCGAACGCCGCCGCCTCCAGCGCGGGCAGGTCGGCATCGAGGCCGATGGGACCCCGGTGATCGGTGGCCTCACCTACGCCGGACGTCTGCGCGTGGGAGGCCAGGCCTTCGTCCTCGATGGCGTGAACGTGCGCCCCACCCAACCCTCGGCCCTCGTCCGCTTCGATGCGCGATGGGGGAGTACCCCGGTGGATGATTCCACCAAGCGCGTCAGGGGTGACACCACGATCCGCGGGATCCGCCTCGTGGCCTACGGCGCATCAGCGCGCGCACGGCTCGATTCGATCGCGGTGGCGAGTCGCCGCCGATGGTGGGGTAGTGCGCCGCGCCTCACGCTCAGTCACGACTTCGTTGTCCCGGCGATCCCCGCGTCGGCCTCGACCCCATCGCGCGCCGCGCGCGTACTCACGCCACGTGCCGTCGTCGGCGGATGGCCCGTGCTCGTGCGCGACAGCGTGGGTCTCGCCGCACAGGCCGATTCGCTCGAGCGCACCGCCCCCTCGTTCTCGGCCGCACGCCACCCGCGCAGCGCGATCGGCACCTCAGAGGGCGGAAGGATCCTCTGGTTGATCGCCGTCGATGGCCGTCAGACCGCGAGCGTGGGGATGACGTTGGTCGAGCTCGCCGATCTCATGCGCGAACTCGGGATCACCGAAGGGCTCAATCTCGATGGCGGCGGCTCCACCGCGCTCTGGGTCGGTGGACGCGTGCGCAATCGCCCGAGTGATCCCACCGGCGAGCGGACAATCGGGAATGCGGTTATGATCGTCCGCGACGGGCCGCGCGAGGCGGCCCCCCGCGCCGAGCGACGCCCATGACTCCGCCGACCGTCCGCCTCCGCTCCCTCGATGTCTTCCGCGGCCTCACCGTCGCGGGGATGCTCCTCGTCAACAATCCCGGGAGCTGGGGGAACATCTACCCCCCGCTCGCCCACGCGAGTTGGCATGGGTGGACCCCCACCGATCTGATCTTCCCCTTCTTCCTCTTCATCGTCGGCGTCACCACGCACCTCTCGCGTGAGACGCGGCGCGCGCGCGGCGACGCGGAATCGGCCCTCGTCGCGCAGGCGGTGAAGCGCGGCGCGATCATCATCTGCTGTGGGTGGGCGCTCGCCGCCTTTCCGTTCTATCCGCTCGAGCGGATCACCGGGCTCCGCATTCCCGGCGTCCTCCCGCGCATCGGGCTCGTCTACATCTGCGCCGCACTGCTCACGCAGCGCACCACGCTCAAGCAGCAGGTCGTCACCCTCGTCGTGCTGCTCTATGGCTATTGGTTCGCGATGACCCTGCTCCCGGTGCCAGGGCAGGGTGGGCCCGGGATCCTCTTCCTCGATTCCGCGCCGCACACCCTCGCCGCCTGGCTCGATCGCACGCTCTTGGATGGCCATCTCTGGCGCCAATCGAAGACCTGGGATCCCGAAGGGGTCCTCTCCACCCTCCCCGCGATCGGCACGGCGATCCTCGGTACCTTCGCTGGACGGTGGATCGCGAGTGATCGCCCGCTCAGCGAGCGACTGAACGGGCTCTTCGCCGTCGGCGCGCTCTGTGCGATGGCGGGGGCGATGTGGGGGTGGTCCTTCCCGATCAACAAGTCGCTCTGGACCTCGAGCTACGTGCTCCTCACCGCCGGACTCGCGGCGATGGCGATCGCGACCATCACCTGGCTCGGCGAAGGACCATTGATGACACGCCTCACCACGCCGGCACTCGCCTTCGGTGTGAATCCGCTCCTCGCCTTCCTCGGCTCCGGACTCATGGCCAAGCTCATGGGGTCGCTCTGGAAGATCGAGGTCGCCGGGAAGATGGTCAGCGTGCAGTCGGTGGTGTACAAGAGCGCGTTCGTTCCCTATCTCGCGCCCAAGAACGCCTCGCTCGCCTTCGCACTCTGTTTCGTCGGCATCTGGTGGGCGATCCTCGAGCCGCTGCGGCGGAAGGGGCTCATCCTCAAGGTCTGAGGCGCGCGTCTTTGGATGCGCGCGCCTCGCGGGGCACGCTCAGCGTGGGAGCGTCGCGAGGAACGCGCGGACCGGCACGAGCGTCTGTGCCGGATCCTCCTCGTGCGGCACATGCCCCAGCGTGGGGAAGGTCACCATGCGGCTCCCTAGGATGTCGCGGGCGAACCGCGCCGCGTTCGATGGCGGGATCAATCGATCGAGCTCCCCCCAGAGGATCAACGTCGGTGTGCGGATCGTCGCGATCTGGAGGGTGTCGAGTCCGCCGCCGCGATTCGCGGTGCTCCCACTCCCGGTGCGTGGCCGCTCCGTGAAGGCGCGACGATTCCCCTCGCGCAACGTGAGCTCGTAGTACCGATCGACGAGTTCGGGCGTGACCTTCGAGGGATCGCCGTAGACGTTCTTCACACTACTTTCGATCACGCTGCGTGGGAGCACCTGTGATGCCACATACCGCATCCCGGGGAGCGCCGCGACCCTGAACCCCACCGGGACCGAGGTCGCCTGCGAGGGGTAGCCCGCGGGATCCACCAACACGAGCCCCGCGACGCGCGTGGGTGAGCGCGCGGCGAGCTGCCAGGCGTAGAGTCCACCGAGCGAATTCCCGGCGACCACCACCTGCGGCGCCCCGAGCGTGTCGAGCAGGGACTCGATCACCCCGAGCGTCCGCGTCAGTGATCCCGTCCCATCCAGGAACGGCCCCGTGAGCCCGAACCCCGGGAGGTCGAGTCGGATCACGCGCCGCTCGCCACGGAGCGCCGCCGTCCATCCCTCCCACGTGTGCAGACTCGCTGCCGAACCGTGCAACAGGAGCAACGGCTGCGGATCGTCCCGCGGCCCCTCGTCGCGGTAGTGCACCGCCGCGCCATCGAGGGTGATGAACTGCGAGGGCGCCGGCGCCCACCGCGCCGTGAGGGAGTCCACCGATCGATCAGGGGCCCACACCGATGCCACCGCCACCCCGACGAGCGCCGTCACCACCAGGAGGATCGTGAGTCCGGTCTTCATCCCTCCAGTCTACTGCGCTGCCCCCTCCAACGCCCCCTCCACGCGACAGGGGAGGGTCGCTCCCGCCGTGTACCACGCCCGCGCGCGCCGCGACGAAAGGCTCTCGCTCCGCCAATCCCCCGACGACTCCGCCAGGCGCTTGGCCCAATGCGCGGTGAGCGCCGTCGAGAGCGCCGTGCAGGTCGGGGCAGGGAGGCGCCCCGCCTCCGCCGCCAACACCGCCACGGCATCCCCCGAGAGCTTGGCATGGTACGGGACGTCAAATGCCTGGCCCGCCTCGGCGCGGGCGAGGTTGGTCCGGACGATGATGGCCCCCGGGTTCACCACGTTCAGCAACGCCACCCACCCGATCGTCACCCCGAGCATCCGCGGCGCGAAGCGCGCCGACTGCCCACGCGGCAGCGTCGTGAGCACCACCACGAGCGCCGCGGCGACGAGCACCATGATCGCGATGGCGAAGAATCGGTCTCCGGTCAGCCCGAACTCCCCGATGTAGAGCCGCATCCGCGCCACCGCCGAGAGGAGCAACGCCGCGACCTCGAACACGAGCACCCCACCGATCATCCCGAACCGGCGACGCTCCGCTTCGTCCTCCCGAAGCAACCACTCGGCCAGCACGAGCGTCGCGACCACGATCCCCGAGGCGACGACCATCTCGAAGAACCCGCGCCGCGCATACTCCGCCGGGGTGAGCCCCACCGCCGCGAGCAGATGGTCGGCCCCGCCGAAGAGCGCCTGCGCCTGCGTCGTGAGATAGAGCGCGAGGAGCGCGACGAGGCCGATCAGCGCCACGCTCACCGTGAGGAAGGGGAGCCCGGGCGAACGCAGCTCCGGCACGATCGTCGAGACGCGGTCGCGTGTCGCGCTGCGGAGCCATCCGAGCGCGAGCCAGCTGACGAACGCCGTGGTGAGGAGATGCTGCGCCGCCGTGGTCGTGAGGAGGCGATGCAGCTCGACGATGTACGCCTCGAAGCGCTGGTCCGATTCGCTCAACAGGCCGGCGACGAGGGCGAGCGGGGGGATCGCGAGCACGATCCCGATCGCGAGGGCGCGGAGGCGTCGCGCGAGCGCCGCCCGCGTCGCCGAATGCTCGGCGCCATCCCGGAGCGCGGCGGGGGCCCCGGTCGCCAACGTCACCACGCCGATCACCGCCGCACGCGCGCTCTGCACCACGGTGAGCTCACGGAGCCGACGCCCTGTCCCATGCCAGGCGACGAGTGCCCCCATGCAGAGGGTCGAGAGCAGGTCGATCGGCAACAGGATCTCCGCGTCGCGCCAGGCGAGTCCCGCGGCGGCGACCGCGGCGCCGACGATCAGCCACGTGCGCTCACGATGCGTGCGTCCATCTTCCGCGATCATCGCGACCGATGCACCTGTGGTGCGCGCGCGGAGCCCGATCGCCACGATCGCCACGACCGCCATCCAGAGTGCGAACCCGGTGCGCCAGAGATCGCTGGGGATGAGGAGGTCGCCCGCGATCCCGACGCCGAGGGCAGCGAGGAGGAGCGGAGTGGTGCGAGAGGGAGATTGTAGAGTGCTTTGCATTGTGAAGTAAACGGGTCGAAGAAAGGCGCCGATCGGCGCCGCGAGGGAGTCAGGCGCCGCCGACGCGGCGGATCAACGCTTCCATATGCCCGAGGTAGGCGTCGAGCGCGCGTCGGCCCGCTGCCGTGATCTTGAAATCGGTGCGCGGGACCCGTCCGTCATACCCCTTGGTACAGGTGAGGTACCCCGCCTCCTCGAGCTTGCGGGCATGGACCGAGAGGTTGCCATCGCTCGTCTCCAGCATCGCCTTCAGCTCGTTGAACGTCAGCGTGGGATGCACGGCGAGGGCACTCACGATCGCGAGGCGCACCCGTTCGTGGATCACCTTGTCGAGCGCCAATGGCGCCGTGGGATCGCCGACCATGGCCGTCAACCTCGTCGCGCGCGCGGCGCCCGGTGCCGGGGTGTGGCCCCGCGCGGGCGACGGACTCGAGGACGGCTTCGCTGCGGCACCACGCTTAGCCACCATGCCTCCGTGCGATCCATAAGCCGAATCCGATGTGGGTGATCCCGAAGCCGAGCGCGAGCATCCACGTGCCCACCGCATGGGAGCTGAAGAGCGCGACCGCACCGAGCAGCATGAACGTCAGTCCCATCATCGGGACCGCGCGCACCGAGTGGAGTCCCGCTGTGACGATCGCGGTGCCATAGAGTGTGAGCCAGAGGCCGGGGAGGAGGGGCGGGACCCCGAGGGCGGGCGGCACCGTCCCGATCGTCTCGAACTCCAGGAGCGAGAAGGTCAGGAGCGCGCCGGCGACGATCGCGGGGAGCAACCCCAAGAAGAACTTTCGCGCCGGGGTCGTGATCGGCAGCTCGGCGGAGACGCGCCCGTTGCGATGCATCTTGCGCCAGAGCAGGGCGGTACCAGCCGTGGCGGCCAGCACCGCTTCCCCGATCCAGACGGCGAGCCAGCGCGCCGCGGTCGGTTGCCCCTGGGCGAGCGCGGTGGTGGCGAGCGCCGTGACCCCGATCCCGACGAGTCCCCAGCCGGGGATGTCGCTGAAAGAGGCCGCCCCTTCCATCGTGCGACGGATGAAGGAGAGGTCCTGGATGGCGCGGTCGTGCAGGGCCGGCGGGTGCCGGTGAGGCGAGGCCATGGGTGGAGTATCGGGCGGGGCGTGGCATATGTCAAGTACTTTCTGTCATAAAGTATATGCCCTGGCAGCTTCGCATCCGATCGATCGCCCTCGCGCCCGATCGATGACGCCCCCCGCGATGCGCCCCCTATCCTCCCGTCCATGCGCCACCACCTCCCCGTTGACATGTGCAACACATGTTCCTACTATGGGACATGGCCATCATGATCCAGATCCGTCACGTCGATGCCGCCCTGCATCGCACGCTCACCACCCGAGCCGCCGAGGCTGGTATGACCCTCTCTGATTACCTGAAGCGCGAACTTGCCCTCTTGGTCGCCCGCCCCTCCATGAGCGAGATCCGGCGCCGGATCGCCGCACTCGAGCCCGTCACCCTCCCCGAGCCGGCGGACGTCATGATCCGTCGTGAGCGCGATGCGCGCTGATCGCCTCCCGGTCGCCGCGTCGCTCGCCTCCACGGAGTACGTGGTGGATGCCTCCGTCCTCGTGAACCTCCTCACGCGGGCGGAGGGACCCTCCCCTGACGCCGACCCGATCCTCGCCGATGCGGCGACCCTCCATGCGCCCGAGCTGATCGACCTCGAGGTCATCCAGGCCTTTCGTCGGATGATGCGGACGCGCTCGATGACCGAGCGCCGCGCGCAAGAGGCAATCGACCTCCTCGCGGAGTTCCCGATCCATCGGCACCCGCATCGCCCGCTGGTCTCCCGCGTCTGGGAGCACCGCGCCGGATGTACCGCCTACGATGCGTCGTACCTCGCGCTCGCTGAGGGACTTGGTGCCACCCTGGTCACCGCCGACGCAGGGCTCGCGCACACGGCCGCCAAGTTCGTCACGGTCGAGCATCGTTGAGGTGTGTGAGCCGATCTCGGCGGCCCTTCGCACGACACCGCAGCGTATAGCAAACGACCGAGGGCCGATCCCCAGATGGGGGCCGGCCCTCGATCACCACAGCAGTCGGGGCGAGAGGATTCGAACCTCCGACCTCCTGCTCCCGAAGCAGGCGCTCTACCGGGCTAAGCTACGCCCCGATCTATCGGTAAAGACTTCACTCTGACACCTGTCCCCTACCACCTGCGTCCATGCGCCCGGAGAGACTCGAACTCCCAACCTTCTGATCCGTAGTCAGATGCTCTATCCAATTGAGCTACGAGCGCCCAGCACCCTCCTATCGCGACACCCGGCGATGCTGAGGGAACCTGAAAGATAGGTCCCCCCATCCACAGGGTCAACGCACGAATCAGGGTTTGCGCGCCGGCGTCGCCGGCCGCGCGGGGCCCGCAGGACGCGCCGGCGCCGGCGGTGGCATCACCAGCGGACGATACCGGAACGCCACGATCCCCGCCGTCGTCGGCTCGAGCTGGAACTCCCCTCGCGCCCCCGGCGCCGTCTCCGACACCTGCGCCGTCATCGTCTCGAGCACCGCGCCCTTCGTGTCCATGAACTCGACCGTCACGGTGAAGGGCCGCGCCACCTTCGCGAGGTTCTCCACCGAACCACCCAAGGCCGCACCCTGCGCCTTCCGCTCGAAGCGCGTGATCTGCATCTTGTGCGCCGCCGCGAGCTTCCCCTCCTCGGCGGAGAGCGAGTCCTGCAGCTTCTGATACTCGGCCTTCTTCTTCGCGTCCTTCTCTGCCGCCACGTACAACGAATAAGCGTAGGCCTTCATCAGGTAGTTGTCGCCATTCGACGGGTCGATCGCGATCAACCGATCGGTGAGCGGGAGCATCTTCTCCGGCTGCTTCGCCTCATAGTACAGATAGGCCAGGAAGTAGTTCGCATCACGGATGTTCGCGTTCTTGGCGAGCGCCCCCTCGTAGAGCGCGATCGCGTCGGCCGATCGCTGGCTCGAGCGCGCGGTCTCGGCACCCAACAAGAGCGTCAGGTCAGTGTACTTCGCGGGGTTCGACACGAGCGGGGCGAGGAACGTCCGCGTCATGGCGGAGTCTCCCTGCACCTGCACGATCTCGCTCGCCGCCGAGAACGCATACGTCCCATCCATCGTCGACGGATACTTCTCGAGCAGTCCCTGGAAGAGCGCCAATGCCTCAGCGTTGAGCTCCGCCTTCTGAGCCGCCCCCCCGGTCATCGCATAGGTCTGCGCCGTCGAGGCGAGTTGGAAGCGGAGCTGCTTCTCCGTCTCCGCGAGCGAGGTGTCCCTCGCCGCGGCGGCGACGGCGAGCCGGAGCTGCGCGAGCATCGTCGGGGTATCGCCCCGCGCGCTCGCGAGCTGCGCCTTGATGTTGTAGACGAAGGGCGAGGTCGCGTACAGGAGCGAGGCCCGGTCGGCCCAGTACGAGGCGGAGTCGATGTTGCCGGCGCCGAAGGCGGTGTACGCCTTGTTGATCCGCTCGGTCCACGGCTTCGACTGGCGCCACTGGAGCGTCAGCTCGGTGCAGGCCGGCCCCGCCGCCTCGACCGCCTTGAGGAGGGAGTCCGCCGCCCGCGCGAGGTCCACCGGCTGGCTCGCCTGTCCCTTCGGCACGGTCACCCCGAGCTGCTCGGGGGTCATCGTCTCCGCGGTCCCCGCCTGATGCATCCAGAGGACGTAGATCTGCGCCTTGAGGAAGCCGGCGCCGACCAGGTTGGCGGCGAACTTCTTCTCATCGCTCAGCCCCTTCATCGCATCTCGGAGCGCCTTCGGCGCCGAGGTGGAGTCGGCCTGCACCGCCCGGTTCACGGAGAGCGTGACCGTGGTGAGGGCCGTGGGGGTCAGGGTCTCCACAGGGCACTCCCCCTGCGCCTCGACGAGGCGGACGGGGGCGGCGAGGAGCGCGAGGGCCGGCAGGGCGCGAGAGAGGCGCATCGGTCGTGGGGCTGAGGGAACCCCGCCGCGGTCGGCGGCGGATCGAAGACGACTACGCCCCACGACCGGAGACCGTTCGTGGGGCGATGGGCGGTACAAGACTCGAACTTGTGACCTCCACGATGTCAACGTGGCGCTCTAACCAACTGAGCTAACCGCCCGAGAGCGGGAAACGGGACTCGAACCCGCGACCCCAACCTTGGCAAGGTTGTGCTCT
>CAXRBM010000133.1:0-5296 GCA_964228675.1 Gemmatimonadaceae bacterium | reverse complement strand
ACCAACCGGCCCGGTGAGGCGATCGCCGCCGAGAGGAGATACCACTTGGCGAAGAAGCCCATTCCCCCGAAGACCGGGAAACCGAGGAAGGCGAGGAGGTAGAGCGCCATCCCGACGGCCAGCCAGGGCCGCACCGTCCAGAGCCCCTCGTAGGACGCGATCGGCGCATCGGTCTCGCCGATGGGCTGCATCGCCCCGACGACCGCGAAGGCGCCCAGCGTCGCCAGCGTGTACGCCATCAGATAGAAGGTCACCGCCCCGCTCGCGACCGCGGTCCCCGCCGTCACGGCGACGAGGAGATAGCCCGAGTGCACGATGCTCGAGTAGGCGAGCATCCGCTTGATGTTCGTCTGCGAGAGCGCGACGACGTTGCCGACGACCATGGTGAGGATCGCGATCCAGGCCACGGCGTTGGCCCACAGGCCATAGACGCTGTAGAAGGTCTCGTACCAGATGCGGAGGAAGGTCGCGAACGCGGCGGCCTTCACCGAAGCCGCCATGAACCCGGCGATCGGGGCCGGGGCGCCGTCGTAGACATCCGGTGCCCACATGTGGAACGGCACCGCCGCCACCTTGAAGGCGAGGCCGATCAACAAGAGCCCCATCCCGACGAGGAACATCGGGTCAAGCGCGAGCGAATGGCGGATCAGGGCGCTCGCGATCTCCTGGAGCCGGGTCTCGCCCGTCGTGCCATAGATGAGCGCCATCCCGTAGAGCAGGAAGCCGGTCGCGAAGGCTCCAAGCAAGAAATACTTGAGTGCCCCCTCCGCCGCCCGCGCACTGCGTCGATTCAACCCGGCGAGCACATAGACCGCGACCGACATGATCTCGATCCCGAGGAAGATCACCATCAGGTCGCGCGCCGCCGCGAGGATCATCATCCCCGACGCCGCGAAGAGCACGAGCACATGCGACTCGGGGTGCTTGATCCCGTCACGCGCCTGCTGCTCGGTGGAGATCGCGATCGTCCCGAGCGCGCCGAGGAGGATCACGAGGTCCATCGTCCAGCGGAAGCCGTCCATCGCGATCGGACCATCGGTGACGGTCGCGCCACGCAGTGCGGTGGCGATGACCGACCCCATCGTGAGGACGACGAGCGCCATCGCCCCACGGCCGATGAGCCGCTGATGCGCATCGGACTCCGGGCGCCACGCGGCGGCGAGGAGGAGGAGGATCGCCCCACCCATGAGGGTGAGGTCCGGGAGGAGCGCCGCCAACAGCTGCGACGGCACGGCAAGATCGTATGTCATGGCTGGCCTCCGACCCGACGTGCATTCGACACGGCGACATCGACCGCCCGCACCAAGCGCGCGGCGGCCGCCTCAGTCTTCTGCAACACCGGCTTGGGATAGACCCCGAGCCAGAGGATCCCGATGAGGAGCGGGGTGATGAGCCCGATCTCACGCCAGTTGAGATCGAACCCCTTGAGGGCCTGATTCTCCGGCTTGGTGAGCGGGTTGTAGATCACCCGCTGCACCGCCCAGAGGAGATACGCCGCCGCGAAGATCACGCTCGTCGCGGCGATGACCGCATGGACCGGCTGGGTGGTGAATGACCCCAGCAGCACGAGGAACTCGCCCACGAAGCCATTGGTCCCCGGGACGCCGATCGAGCTCAGCGCCACGATGGTCAGCATCACCGCGAAGACCGGCATCACCTTGGCGATCCCACCGAAGTCGGCGAGCTGCCGCGTATGGCGTCGCTCGTAGAGCATCCCGATCAGGAGGAAGAGCGCCCCCGTCGAGATCCCGTGGCTGATCGTCACCATGAGCGCCCCCTGCATCGCCTCGACCGTCATGGCGAAGATCCCGAGCATGACGAAGCCCAGGTGCGAGACGGAGGAGTAGGCGACGAGCTTCTTCACATCAGGTTGCACGAGGGCCACGAGGGCCCCGTAGACGATCCCGATCACCGCGAGCGCGAGGATCACCGCCCGCACCGTCGGGTGCATCGCGACCTCAGGGAAGAGCGGCACCGCGAACCGCACGAAGCCGAAGGTCCCCATCTTGAGCATGATCGCCGCCAGGATCACGGAGCCCGCGGTCGGTGCCTCGACGTGCGCATCGGGCAGCCAAGTATGGAAGGGCCACATCGGCACCTTCACCGCGAAGGCCAGCGCGAAGGCGCCGAAGAGCCAGAAGGCCCCCGTCACCTGCGTGGTGCGCGACATCTGCAGGATCGCATCGTACGAGAAGGTCGGCGCCCCGGTCGACTCCCCCGCGAGCAATCCGAGCCAGACGATCGCCACCAACATGAGCAGCGACCCGATCATCGTGTACAAGAAGAACTTGAGGCTCGCGTAGAGCCGGCGCTGCCCGCCCCACACTCCGATGATCAGATACATCGGGACGAGCATCACCTCCCACATCACATAGAACAACACGAGGTCGAGCGCCATGAAGACGCCGAGCATCCCGGTCGTGAGGATCAGCAGCAGGGCGTAGTAGCTATGCGTCCGTTCACGGATGCTGGTCCAGCTTCCGAGCACCGCGAGCGGCATCAGGAGCGTGGTGAGCAGCACGAGCATCAGTGCGATGCCATCCAGCCCGACGGTGAAACGGATCCCCCATTGCGGGATCCACGGGAGGTCGACGAGCCCCTGCCAGGCGAGGGTGTTCACGTCGACGCTCCACCAGAGCCCGAGCGAGAGCACCGCCTCGGCCACGAAGAAGAGCAACGCGGTCCGCCGCGCCTGCTGCATCTGCACGAGGGCGTCCTGCCCGCGCGCCCCGATCCCCTGCACCGCCACGGTGACCGCCCCGAGCAGCGGCCACGCCAACAACACGGGGAGCACCCACGCGTTGTAGCCCATCCCTTGGAGCACTGCGTTCATCGGCCGGGCCTCAGCGGAAGGAGAAGGCGGAGAGGATGGCGACTGCGCCGAGGACGAGCACCCAGGCATAGGTCCCCACGCGCCCGGTCTGCAGCTGGGACCCGACCCAGCCCAACCCACGCATCAGATACGCACTGCCGTTCACGAACAGTCCATCGATCACGCCGGTGTCGAGCCCCTTCCAGAGGACGGTGCGCGAAACCCCGAGCGTCGGCTGGACGACCGCCTGGTCGTATGCCTCGTCGACATACCACTTGTTGGCGAGGGTCTTCTCGAGCCCCACCTCGGCCGGCGCCTCCGCGGCCGGTACCAACGCCGCCGGCTTACAACGAGCCCAGGCGAGGGCGATGCCGATCACCGCGATCGCGACCGCGGTCCCGATCAGGGCGTACTCCGTGGCATGCGAGAGGTGCGGGGTCTCTCCGAGCGTCACCTGCAGCGTCGCCTCGCCCACCACCGGCTCGAGCCAGTGATGGAGGATCTCGGCCATCCCGCCCCCGAAGAGCGTGGGGAGGTTCACGAACCCACCGACCGCCGAGAGGACACCGAGCACCACGAGCGGACCGGTCATGATCCAGGGTGCCTCCGCGAGATGCGGACGCTCCGCCTCCCCGGTGCGATTCGGGCCGTGGAAGGTGTAGAGCATCATGCGCGTCATGTAGACCGCCGTCATGAGCGCCGCGGCGAGCCCGAGCGCGTAGATGCCGTAGAGCACGACGCTCCCCGGGATCCCGAGCCAGGTCGCCTCAGCGAGGGTCGAGTGATGGGTCCGCGCGAAGACCGCCGCGAGGATCTCGTCCTTGGAGACGAAGCCCGAAAGCGGCGGGATACCGGCGATCGCCAGCGTCGCGATCCACATGAGGGTCGCGGTCACCGGCATGAAGGTCTTGAGCCCACCCATGTTCCGCATGTCCTGCGCGTCGGCGTGGTTGTGCGTCGCGTGGTAGGCGCGGTGCATGGCGTAGATCACCGAGCCCGACCCGAGGAAGAGCAGCGCCTTGAAGAAGGCGTGGGTCATGAGATGGAAGACGCCCGCGGTGTACGCCCCGACGCCCACGCCGACGAACATGTAGCCGAGCTGAGAGACGGTGGAGTACGCGAGGACCTTCTTGATGTCCCACTGCTTGAGGCCGATCGTCGCGGCGAAGACCGCGGTGAGCACGCCGACCACCGCGACGGTGAGCTGGGCCACCGGGGCGAGCGAGAAGAGGGTCGCGCTCCGGGCGATCATGTACACGCCAGCCGTGACCATCGTCGCGGCGTGGATCAGCGCGGAGACCGGGGTCGGGCCCGCCATCGCGTCCGGGAGCCAGACGAAGAGGGGGATCTGCGCCGACTTGCCGGTCGCGCCGAGGAAGAGGAAGAGGCAGATCGCGGTGACGAGCGCGCCGCCGAAGACGAGCGCTGCGGCGCCGGCCCGGACCCCCTCATAGCTGAGGGTGCCGAGATTGGCGAAGAGCAAGAACATCGCGACGAGCATCCCGAAGTCGCCGATGCGGTTCACGATGAACGCCTTCTTACCCGCGTCGGCGTTGGCCTGCTCGCTGAACCAGAAGCCGATCAGGAGGTAGGAGCAGAGCCCCACCCCTTCCCACCCCACGAACATCAGCGGGTAGCTGGCCCCCATCACGAGGATCAGCATGAAGAAGACGAAGAGATTGAGATACGCGAAGTAGCGCGGGTATCCCGGATCGTCCTGCATGTAGCCGACGCTGAAGAGGTGGATCAGCGTCCCGATCCCCGTGATGATCAGCATCATCACCATGGAGAGCTGGTCGAGTTGGAAGGCGACGTCGAGCGAGAGCGACCCGGTCGGCATCCACTGGAAGAGCGTCATCACGAAGGGGGCATGCATCCCCTCGCCCGCCCCGCGCATCGCGAAGAAGACGGCGAGGGTCAGGCCGAAGGCCGCGAGGAGCACCCCCGGCCCGATGAGCGAGACGAGACCGGCCGCCGGATGACGCTCGGCATGGTGGCCGTCGTCATGCCCGTGGTCATGATGTGCGGCAGCATGCGCGCCATGATCGCCGTGATGATGCCCACCGGCGGAGGGATCCGCGGGCCCGGGCGTGGCTGCCGCACGCAACGAGAGGAACCCGTTGGCGAGGAAGCCCAAGAGCGGGAGCACCGGGATCAGCCACGCGAAGCGCGCGACCGTATCGGCGAGGGGATGCCCCGTGGGGGGAAGATCGGTATGCATCAGCCCTTGAGCAGGTTGATGTCGTCGAGATGCACCGTCTGGCGATGCCGGAAGATCGAGATGATGATCGCGAGCCCTACCGCGGCTTCCGCCGCGGCGACGGTCATGACCATGATCACGAAGACCTGCCCCGTGGCCCCGTAGAGCGTGGAGAGCGCCACGAAGGTCAGGTTGACGGCGTTGAGCATGAGCTCGACGCACATGAAGAGGATGATCGCGTTCCGCCGGGTGAGGACCCCGACGACGCCGATCGTGAAGAGGAC
>CAXRBM010000132.1:0-16991 GCA_964228675.1 Gemmatimonadaceae bacterium | reverse complement strand
TCGCCGATCGCGAAGACGTTCGGGAGGTTGGTGCGGAGCTGATCGTCGACGACGATCTCGCCGCGCGCCCCGAGCTTCAGGCCAAGCGCCGCCGCGTCGACGCCGAGGAGCGAGGGCTTCCGCCCGATCGAGACGAGCACGTAGTCGGCCTCGAGGGTCTTCGGCTTCCCGTCCTGTTCGACCTCGACTGTCACCTTGTCCCCGATGCGCTTCCCACCGGTGACCTTGGTCGAGGTGTGGAGGACGAGCCCCTGCTTGGTGAAGATCTTCGTCGCTTCCTTGGTGATATCGGCGTCGTTCCCCGGGAGGATCGTCGGCGCATACTCGATCACCGTGACGGTGGCGCCGAGGCGCCGCCAGACGGAGCCAAGCTCGAGGCCGATGACCCCGCCGCCGATCACGATCAGATGCTTGGGCACCTCAGGGATCGTGAGGGCGCCGACGTTCGAGAGGACACGTTCCTCGTCGAAGGGGAGGAAGGGGAGGGCGACCGGCACCGATCCCGTCGCGAGGATCACATGCTTGGGCGTGTAGGTGGTGACGGCGCCGTCGTGTCCCGCGACCTCGACGACGTTCCCTGTGCGCAGCGTCCCGGTGCCCTTGGCCCAGGTGACCTTGTTCTTCTTGAAGAGGAACTCGACCCCCTTGGTGTTCTGCGCGACGACGCTGTCCTTGCGCCGCATCATCGTGGCGAGATCGAGCGTCACCCCGCTGATCTGGATCCCGTGCTCCGCGGCGTGATGCTTCGCGAACTCGAAGTGCTCGGACGAGCCCAACAGTGCCTTGGAGGGGATGCACCCCACATTGACGCAGGTACCGCCCAAGGTCTTGTCGCGCTCGACGCAGACGACGGAGCGACCGAGTTGGGCGGCGCGGAGGGCGGCGACGTAGCCACCGGGGCCGCCGCCGAGGACGAGAAGGTCGGGGGAGAGCGAGTCGGTCACGGTCCGGGGGGTCGCACCGGCGCGGCGAGGCGCGCCGGGAGGGTCAGGGTCAGTCGTCGAGGAGCATGGCGGCGGGGTCTTCCATCAGCTCCTTGAGCCGGACGAGGAAGAGCACCGCCTGCTGGCCGTCGATGATGCGATGGTCGTAGCTGAGGGCGACGTACATCATCGGGCGCACCTCGACGCGGCCACCGATCGCGACGGGGCGATCCTGCGTCTTGTGGAGCCCGAGGATCGCGACCTGCGGGTAGTTGATGATCGGGGTCGAGATGAGCGAGCCGAAGACGCCACCGTTGGTGATGGTGAACGAACCGCCGGTGAGGTCATCCATCGTGAGTTTGCCATCGCGCGCCCGCTTCGCGACGGCGCCCATCGCCTGCTGGAAGCCGATGAGCCCCATCCGGTCGGCGTCCTTGATGTTCGGGACGACGAGACCGGCGTCGCTCGCCACAGCGATGCCGAGGTTCACGTAGTGCTTGTAGATGACCGCGTCGCCGTCGATCTGCGCATTGACCACCGGGAAGGCCTTGAGGGCCTGACAGGCGGCCTTCGCGAAGAAGGGCATGAAGCTGAGCTTCACGCCGTGCGACTGCTCCACGCGCGCCTTCATCCGCTCGCGGAGCGCCGTGACGGCGCTCATGTCGATCTCGTTGAAGGTCGTGAGGTGCGCGGTGGCGTGCTGGGCCTGGAGGAGATGGTCGGCGATGCGCTTGCGGCGCGTCGTCATCTTCTCGCGCGTCTCGCGCGTGCCGGCGGGGACCTGGGCGGGGACCAGGGCGGCGGCCGCCGGCGCAGGGGCCGGGGCAGTGCGCGCGTCGAGATGCGCCACCACGTCAGGCTTGCTCACCACGCCACCGCGACCGGTGCCGGCCACCGCGGCGAGGTTCACCCCCTGGTCGGCGGCCAAGCGCACCGCGCTCGGGGCGGCACGCTTGGCCGCGGTGGTGGGAGCGGGTGCCGAGGGCGAAGGAGCCGGCGCAGCGGGCGCCGTGGCCGCGGGCTTCGCGGCGGCTGGGACGCTCGCCGTCTCATCGAGATGCCCGAGCACCTCGGCGAGCTGCACCACGTCGCCTTCCTGCTTGAGCCGCTTGACCAGCACGCCGGCGTTGAGGGCGGGGACCTCGACGGTGATCTTGTCGGTCTCGAGCTCGACGAGGGTCTCGCCGATCGCGACGGGGTCGCCCTCCTGCTTGCGCCAACGGGAGACGGTGGCTTCCGTGATGGATTCACCGAGGGGGGGAACCGTGATCGGAATCATGACCCGAGAATATAGCCGATGCGCGCGCTGACGATCGATGCGCACGGGGGGCTCGACGCCCTGCGCTACCGGGACGATCTCCCTTCGCCTGTGCTGCCGGAGCGGGGGAGTGTCCGGGTCCGCCTGCGTGCCGCCGCCCTCAACCATCTCGATCTCTTCGTCCTCGGGGGGATCCCAGGGGTCGCCATCTCCCCCGGGTGGATCATGGGCGCCGACGGGATGGGGGTGGTCGCCGAGGTGAGTCCGGGGGTCATGACCGTGGCCGCGGGGGATCGGGTCCTGATCAACCCGGGGATCTCCTGCCGCGACTGCGAGTTCTGCCGGGCGGGGGAGCAGTCGCTCTGCGTGCGGTACCGGCTCCTCGGGGAACATCTCCCCGGGACCTTTGCCGACGAGGTGATCGTCCCCGCGACCAATGTGCGGCGGTGTCCGCCCACCCTCTCCGATGAGGCGGCGGCGGCCTTCACCCTCGCGACGCTCACCGCATGGCGGATGTGCGTGACGCGGGCGCAGGTGCAGCAGGGGGACGAGGTGTTGATCTGGGGGATCGGGGGCGGGGTGGCGCTCGCGGCGCTGCAGATCTGCAAGGCGCGCGGGGCCCGGGTCTGGGTGACCTCGTCGCGGCCGGAGAAGCTCGCGCAGGCCGCCGCCCTCGGCGCCGACGAGCTGATCGATCACTCGGCGGGGGATGTGGGACGCCTGATCCGATCGCGGACGGGGAAGCGCGGGGTGGATGTCGTGATCGACTCGGTGGGGGAGCGCACGTGGGAGCAGTCGCTCGGAGCGCTCGCGCGCGGTGGGCGTCTCGTCACCTGCGGCGGAACCTCGGGCCCGAACCTCGCGATGGATGTCCGCCGCCTCTTCTGGAATCAGTGGTCGATCCTCGGCTCCACCATGGGGAACGACGCGGAGTTCGAGGCGATCGTCGCCGAGGCGGCGGCGGGGCGGCTGATCCCGCCCGTGGATGGGGTCTATCCCCTGGCAGAGGGGCGGGAGGCGTTCGCGCGGCTCGAGGCGGGGGCGCAGTGTGGGAAGGTCGTACTCCGGATCGGCGATGGCTGAGGCGGCCTCGTTCACGCCGGCGGAAGAGCGGGCGGTGCGCGCGACGTACGCCGCCCAGGGGCACGCCGACTGTCCGCGTTGCGCGGTGCGGATGCGCGAGCGATCGATCGGCGGCGGGAGCTTCGGCCTGGGCTACGCGCGGAAGCGCGAATGGTTGCTCTGCCCGCAGTGCCACCGCAGCGTGCTCTTCGATCTCAAGCGTGGGACCCGCAACTAGATTACGCGGATATGAATCGCCTGCGTCGCCTCGTCGGCCTGCTCAGCGTGCTGAGCCTCGCGGTCCCTGCCTCCTCTCTCGCCGCGCAGCGGTCCGCGCTGGCGGACCACTTCATCCGCGATCAGACGGTGTTGGGGGTGACGGTCTACGGGCCCGCCTTCGCGCTCTCGGTGGCGGACGATGCGATCTCGGGCGCGGCGGCGTACCTCGTGATGGCGGGGGGGAGCTTCTTCGCCGCGGCGGAGGCCACGCGGCGCGTGGAGATCACCGAGGCGCGGTATCTGCTGTCACGCGCGATGGCGACGCGCACCACGGGGAATCTCGTGATGCTGAGCTCGCTCAACGGCTCGTCGCCGCGGCGGGTCGCCGGGGCGGCATTGCTCGGTGGGCTCGGTGGGACGGCGGCGGGACTCGCCGTCGGCGGCGGCCTGACGGCGGGCGAGGCCGCAGCGACGGTCTTCGGGCACGATCTCGCGTATCTCTCGGCGGTCGCCCTCACCACGACCTCGGATCCCGATCCCTTCGACGAGCGAAGCCCGTCGATGGGCCGCGTCGCGACGACCTGGGCCCTCGCGGGATTGGGCGGCTACGCCGTCGGGCGGCTCTATGCCGGGAACACCGACCATCAGGTGACGGTGGGCGATGTCGAGACCCTCTGGCTGACCGCCGGGATCGGCGCGCTCGCCGGCGCCACGGCGGTGGCCGACGCCGAGGCGGAACCGCAGACCCAGGCGATGGCGATGCTGGGTGGGGCCCTCGTCGGGACGGTGGTCGGGGAGCGCACCTTGGTCCGTCGTCGCGATCTCACGCCGGTCGAGGGGCGGCGTCTCGCCCTCGGGGCCGGGGCGGGGGCGCTGATGGGGATCGGGATCGGCGTCCTCACCGCGGGCGAGGCGGCGGCGAGCGGATCGCTCGCACTCGGCTTCGCGACGGCGGGGGCGATCGGTGGGGTGGTGCTCACCGAGCGGTATCTTCAGCCGTCGGCGGATGCAGGGCGCTATGCGGCGCTCTCGCGGCTCCGCGTCGATCCGATCGCGATCGCGTCCACGCTGACGGGGCGCGTTGGCCGGCACACCCTCCTCTCGTTCACCTTCTAACTTCCCTCGACTGCCCCTCGCGCCGTGACCGACTTCCTCGAACGCCTCACCGATAGTCTGCTCGGGCTCCTTGCCTTCGTCCCCTCGCTCTTCGGCGCGGCGGCGGTGCTCACCGTGGGTTACGTCATCGCCAAGCTCGCCCAGCGTGGGGTGGGCCGGATGCTGCGGCGGATGCACCTGAACGACGTGCTCAAGCGCGGCGGGATCCCCGCCAAGGACCACACCGGTCAGCCGGTGAATCCCACCCGGGTCGTCGCGAATCTCGTCTTCTGGTTGATCCTCTTCACGGCGATGCTCGTCGCGGCGGACGCCCTCGGGATCGACTACCTCGGGCAGATCTTCTCGGAGCTCTTGAGCTATGTGCCGAGCGTGATCGCGGCGGTGGTGATCGTGATCCTCGGCATCGTGCTCGGGGATTTCGTCTCGGCGCTGATCGCCGCCTCGACCCAGAATCTCGACGGGGGGCCGACCCTCGCGCGGGTGGGGAAGGGCGGGGTGATCCTCCTCGCGGTCTTCATGTCGCTCCAGGAGCTTGGGGTCGCGACCGACATCGTGACCACCGCCTTCGCGATCATCTTCGGGGCGATCGCCCTCGCCCTCGCCCTCTCGTTCGGGCTGGGAAACCGGGAGCTCGCCGGGGAGGTGACGCGGAACTGGTACCAGCGCTGGCGTCGGGAGCGGGAGGCGATCGCGCAGGAGCTCGCCACGGAGGAGGCCGAGGAGGCCGCGTCGGAGGGGGCGCCGCCCCCGGCCGCGGGGTGATTCTCCTCTGGGAATTCGATTGAATTGACCCGCGCCGGCGGGTAACTTTGGGGGTCGCGTCCGAGGGGGCGCGACCCCCTCTTCTTTCCCGCATCCCATGACCGCACCGAACAATCGGGAGCGTATCCTCCCGCGGCTCATCCAGGACGAGGTCCGCGAGTCGTTCATCAACTACTCGATGAGCGTCATCGTGAGCCGCGCGCTGCCGGACGTGCGCGACGGGCTCAAGCCGGTGCACCGGCGCGTCCTCTACGCGATGAACGAGCTCGGGCTCGTCCCGGGGCGGGCGTACAAGAAGTCGGCGACGGTGGTCGGCGACGTGCTCGGTGAGTACCACCCGCATGGCGACCAGTCGGTCTACGACGCCCTCGTGCGCATGGTGCAGGACTTCTCGCTGCGCTATCCCCTCGTCGATGGGCAGGGGAACTTCGGCTCGGTCGACGGCGACCCCGCCGCGGCCTACCGCTACACCGAGTCGCGTCTCACACGCATCGCGCTCGAGATGCTGGTCGACATCGACAAGAACACCGTCGACTTCGCTCCGAACTTCGATGATCGGCTCGAGGAGCCGACGGTGCTGCCGTCGGCGTTCCCGAACCTCTTGGTGAACGGCTCGGCGGGTATCGCGGTCGGCATGGCGACGAACATCCCGCCGCACAACCTGCGCGAGGTCGCCGCGGCGATCACCGCGATGATCGACGATCCGGAGCTCTCGGTCGAGGCGATCCGTGGGCTGGTGAAGGGGCCCGACTTCCCGACGGCGGGGTTCATCTATGGCCGCGCGGGGATCAAGGATTACATCGAGACCGGTCGCGGCAAGGTCGTGATGCGCGCCCGCGCCGTGGTCGAGGAGAAGGAGTCCTCGAACAAGTCGCAGATCGTCGTCACCGAGCTGCCGTACCAGGTGAACCGCGCGAATCTCGTGGCGACGATCGCCGAGCTCGTGCGTGACAAGAAGGTCGAAGGGGTCTCCGACCTCCGGGACGAGTCGGATGCCCAGACGCGCATCGTGATCGAACTCAAGCGCGATGCGATCCCGCGCGTGGTGCTCAATCAGCTGTACAAGCACACGTCGATGCAGACGACCTTCGGCGTGATCATGCTCGCGCTGGTGCCCGACCCGGCGACCAAGCGCCTGGTCCCGAAGGTGATGGGGATGCGCGAGGTGCTGCAGCACTGGATCGCGCATCGGCACGAGGTGATCGTCCGCCGCACGCAGTTCGACCTCGACAAGGCGAAGGAGCGGGAGCACATCCTCGAGGGCCTCAAGATCGCCGTCGACAACATCGATGAGGTGATCAAGGTCATCCGCGCCTCGGAGGACACGCCGGAGGCGAGCGCGGAGCTCCAGCAGCGCTTCACGCTCTCGGAGCGGCAGGCCGAGGCGATCCTCAACATGCGCCTCGCCAAGCTCACCGGTCTCGAGATCGAGAAGCTCGAGGAGGAACTCACCGAGGTCCGGGCGCAGATCCGTGACTTGGAGGCGCTCCTCGCCTCGAAGCCCAAGCGGATGGCCGTGATGAAGGACGAGCTCGCCACCGTCGTGCAGACCTTCGGCGACGACCGCCGCACCGAGATCGTCAGCGACGAGGGGGAGTTCTCGATCGAGGACCTCATCGCCAACGAGGAGATGGTCGTCACCATCTCGCACGCCGGCTACATCAAGCGCACCTCCATCACCACCTACCGCAAGCAGCGCCGCGGCGGCGTGGGGACCAAGGGGACGGAGCTCCGCACCGACGACTTCGTCGAGCACCTCTTCGTCGCCAAGACGCACGACTACCTGCTGATCTTCACGCAGGACGGCCGCTGCTTCTGGCTCAAGGTGCATGAGATCCCCGAGGGGGGGCGCGCCACCAAGGGCAAGCCGATCGTCAACCTGATCAACGTCACCCCCGACACCCTCGTGCAGGCGATCGTCCCGGTGAAGGAGTTCACCGAGACGGAGTTCCTGATGTTCTGCACGCGCAACGGGACGGTGAAGAAGACCGCGCTCTCCGACTACTCCAACGTCCGCTCCACCGGGATCAAGGGGATCAAGCTCGAGGAGGGCGACGAGCTGGTCGACGTGCAGATCACCACGGGGACCAACGACGTGGTGCTCGTCACCAAGCACGGCCTCAGCATCCGCTTCCACGAGCAGGAGGCCCGCGCGATGGGCCGCGACACCACCGGCGTGAAGGGGATCTCCCTCGGCGCCGGCGATCGCGTGGTCGGGATGGTGGTGGTGAAGCGCGAGGCCTCGCTCCTCGTGGTGACCGAGCTCGCGCTCGGCAAGCTCACCAACGTCGAGGAGTACCGCGTGCAGGGTCGCGGCGGGAAGGGGATCCTCACCGTCAAGCGCACCGAGAAGACCGGCGATGTGGTCGGCCTGCTCGAGGTGCTCCCGGAGGACGGCCTCATGCTCATCACCCGCGGCGGCCAGTCGCTCCGCTGCGCGGTGAAGGACATCCGCGAGACGGGACGCGTCGCCCAGGGCGTACGCCTCAAGAACCTCGAGCTGGGGGATGTGGTCGCCGCCATCGCGCGCGTGGTCTCCGACGACAAGGAGGCCGAGGGCGGCGAGGGGGCCGAGGGCGGCGAGGAGGCCGGCGGCTCCGACCAGATGGAGCTCGGCGCCGACGAGGCGTGAGGCGCGCCGGCGTGCGGATCGCCGCGGTCATCGCCGCGGCGTCCCTCGTGGGGTGTCGCGCCACCGAGCCGAGTGACCCGACCGTCGTGCGCGCCGACTCGGCCGGCGTACGCCTCATCACGTCGGGGCCGGCGGATCGGGCGCTCCCGTGGACCCTCACCGAGATCGGGCCACTCACCGACGCCGACGGGAATCCCTGGGTCTTCGATGCCGTCACCCCGGAGCGGGTGCTCACCGACCGCGGGGGCCGCACCTATGTGATCGGGGGGGACACCGCGGTGCTCCGCTTCGGGCGCGATGGACGCCTGGACCGTGTGCTCGGCACCGCGGGGCGTGGGCCCGGGGCGTTCGTCCGGCCCGTGCGCATGGCGTCGCAGGGCGACACGGTGGTCATCACCGATCCCGGGAAGGGCGCGTTGGTGCGCTTCGGTCCCACGCTCGATCCCATCGAGGACCGTCCGCTCGCGGGCGAGCTCGCCCGCGCCGAGTGGCATGGGTATCGCACCGGGGGGCTCTGGCTCATCCAAGGGCAGGGAGGTGAGGAGAGCCGTCGTCGCACCGTGCTGCGCGCCGACACGCTCGCGAGCCCACCCCTCCTCGAGGCGGACGATGCCACGATCCTCGCGGACGCCGATGGGCCGCGGCTCGTGGCGCATCGGCCCTCCCGCTACGAGATCCGACTCTACGAGGGGCCGCGCCTCCTCGCGATGGTGCGCCGGCCGCTCGATCCCGCGCAGGTCGCCGTCCAGCGGATCGCCCTGCACAAGGACGGGACCCTCTGGGTGGAGCGCACGGTGCCGGGGTCATCCGACCCGGCCCGCCTCGACGTCTTCGGGCCCGACGGCGTCTACGTGGGCACGGCCCTCGCGCGCGGCGTGCCCGTCGGATATCTCCCGAACGGCGAGGTGCTCTTCGTGCGCGCGCACGTCGAGGGGCCCGGGGTCGTCATCGTCCGCACCACCATCGTCCGTCGCTGAGGACGCCGCGCCATGCGTCGTCCAGCGGCCTGATCCTCATCGCCTGATCCCCATGCGCCTCCGCCACTCCCTCCTCGTCGCCCTCGCGCTGACCGGCGCCCCCGTCCTCCGCGCGCAGTCGAGTGCCGCCGCCCCCACCGTCGTGATCCTCGTCCGGCATGCGGAGAAGGCGGCGGAGCCGGTGAACGATCCCCCGCTCACGGCCCGTGGCACCGAGCGCGCCGCGGCGCTCAGCATGGTGCTGCGCGAGACGAAGGTCACCGCGGTCTATCACACCCCGACCACCCGCACGCGGGACACCGCGCGACCGGTGGCGGTGCGGTTCGGGCTCACCCCGCGATTGATCCCGCTGGTCCCCCGCGCCGCGCAGGCCGATTCGATCGCCGCCATCGTGCGGCGGCATCCGGGGGAGACGATCGTCCTCGTCGGGCACTCCAACACGATCATGCCCTGGCTCGCCGCCATCGGCGGCCCCACGCGTCCCGATCTCTGCGACCACGAGTACGACGGGCTCTTCACCGCCCTCGTCGATCGCGGGAACACCCGGGTGATCGAGGCGCGCTACGGCCCGCCCAACCCCACGGACCCGACGGGGGCCGCGATGCTGCATTGCGGGGGCCGATGACCGGCGGGAGATTCCGCGGATGACCGCAGTGACCCCGCTCCCGGGCCACGAGCCCCTCGTCTCGCTCGACGAGATCCGTGCCGCCGCCGCGATCCTCCGGGGGATCGCGGTGCGGACGCCGCTCCTGCCCTGTGATCCCCTCACGGCGCAGCTGGGGACGCCGGTCCTGCTCCAGCCGGAGATGCTCCAGCGCGGCGGGGCGTTCAAGTTCCGCGGCGCCTACACCTTCCTCGCGCGGCTCTCCCCCGAGGCCCGCGCGCGGGGGGTGATCACCGCGAGCTCGGGGAACCACGGCCAGGCGGTCGCCCTCGCGGCCCAGCTCTTCGGTGTCGCCGCGACCATCGTGATGCCCACCACGGTGCCGCGGGCCAAGCGCGACGGCGCCGTGCGGCTCGGCGCCCGCTGCTTCTACGCCGGCGTCACCACCGCGGAGCGCATGACGCGCGCCCTGGAGATCGCCGAGGCCGAGGGGCTCACGATGGTCCCGCCCTATGACGATCCGACGATCATCGCGGGGCAGGGGACGCTGGGACTCGAGATCGGCGAGGATTGCCCCACGGTGGGGACCGTCCTCGTGCCGATCGGGGGGGGCGGGCTGAGCTCCGGCGTGGCCACCGCGGTGAAGGCGCTCGCCCCGCAGGTGCGCGTGGTCGGGGTGGAGCCCGAAGGCTCACCCAAGTACACGCGCGCCGTCGCGGCGGGGGAACCGGTGACGATCCCCGCGGATCCCAGTGGCCTCGCCGACGACCTCCTCGCGGTACGGATCGGGACGCGGAACTTCCAGCATCTGCACGCGCATATGGACGAGGCGATCACCGTCCCCGACGCGCTCCTCCCCTGCGCGGTGCAGTTCCTGCTCGATCGCATGAAGATCGTGGCGGAGCCGAGTGGGGCGATCACCGTCGCGGCGCTCCTCGACCGACGGGTCGCGGTGCAGGGCCCGACCGTCTGCGTGTTGAGCGGTGGGAATGTGGAGTGGGATGGCTTGAGTGCGCTGATCGGCGACGGAGGGATGGTCCGATGACGATGCGATGCCCGAACTGTCGGGCCACCTATGACGACGACGCGCGCTTCTGCACGCAAGACGGCGGCAAGCTCGTCCCCGTCCCCGGCACCGCGGCCCCGGCGGCCCCACCCCCGGCGGCCCCGGCCGAGTCCGCGGGGGCGGATCCGCAGGCGGTCACCCTCGCCGACCTCGGGGACCAGTCCGCGATGCTCGGCAAGGTCCTCGACGGTGCGTTCCGCATCGAGCGCAAGCTCGGCGAGGGCGGGATGTCCTATGTCTACCTCGGTGAGGAGCTCGCGACCGGCGCGCGGTACGCCATCAAGATCCTCGCGCCGAATCTCGCCAAGGATGCGACGGCGATGGCCCGCCTGCGTCGCGAGGCGCTGCTCGGCGGGAAGCTGGCGCATCGCCACGTCTGTCACATCGTGAGGCTCGGCGAGACTGCCGGCGGGCTCGTCTATGTGGTGATGCCGTATGTGCAGGGCGAGATCCTCAGCGACCGCAACCATCGGGTGCGACAGACCTCGCTCGCCGACACCGTGACCTTCGTCGGACAGATCGCGGCGGGGCTCCAGGTGGCGCACGACCTCACGATCGTGCATCGCGACCTCAAGCCCGAGAACATCATGATCTGCAAGGACGCCGCGGGGCAGGAGTTCGCGGTGATCATGGACTTCGGGCTCGCGAAGGCACGGGAGGTGGGGGCGGAGCTGAAGAAGCTCACCTCCACCGGGATCGTGCTCGGCACGCCGGAGTTCATGAGCCCCGAGCAGCTCCGTGGGAAGCCCCTCGACGGGCGCACCGACATCTATTCGCTCGCGCTGATGGCGTTCGAGATGCTCACCGGGAAGCTCCCGTTCGAGGGCCGGAATCAGCAGGAGATGATGATCGCGCGGCTGCGGTCGGAGCCGACCCCCATCCGGAAGGTGCGGTCGGATCTCCCGTCGACGGTCGAGGCGGTGTTGCTCACGGCGATGGCGCGCGCGGCCGAGGATCGATACGCGACGGCGCCGGCGTTCGCCGAGGCGCTCCGCGTCGCCGCGGGGTGAGTGCGTCGCGCGGCGGTGACGCGTCGGGGCCGAGTCTCGCGACGCGGCTGACCGCGCTCGCGTCGCGGCTCTTGATCCGCCGCGTGATGGCGGCGCCGACCTTGGAGCTCGTCCGCGTACGTCGCGCGATGCGCGCGCGTCGCCTGCTCCCCGCGCTCCTCCCCCGCACGGTCGCGGTGGCGCCGACGACCCTCGGCGGGGTGCCGGGGGAGTGGTGCCGTCCGCGGGGGCACGATCCCGCACGCGCGATCCTCTATCTGCATGGCGGGGCCTATGTCGCAGGGCGGATCGAGGACTTCCGGCCCTTCGCCACCTGGCTCGCGGCGCGGAGTGGGATCGCCGTCTGCTCGCTCGCGTATCGGCTGGCGCCAGAGCATCCCTTTCCCGCGGCCCTCGACGATGCGCTCGCCGCGGTGCGGGCGCTGCGCGCGCAGGGGGTCGACCCGGACCGACTCGCGATCGTCGGGGATTCGGCCGGCGGCGGGTTGGCGCTCGCGACCACGCTCGCGCTGCGGGAGGCGGGGGACCCGCTCCCTGGGGCGCTCGCGGTGCTCAGCCCGCTCACCGATATGGCGGCCACCACCGGGTCCCGTCTCACCAACGCCGTGCGCGACGATGTGCTCTCGCTCCGGCATGCGGAGCGGCTCGCGCGGTGGTATGCGGGCGCGACCCCGCTCGATGCGCCGCTCCTCTCCCCGGTCCGAGCCGACCTCACCGGCTTCCCGGCCACGCTCATCCATGTGAGCGACGCCGAGGTCCTCTTGGATGATGCGACGCGGCTCGCCGAGCGCCTCCGTGAGGGGCGCGTCCCCGTGACGCTCGAGGTCTGGCACGGGCTCCCCCACGATTGGCATGCGAGCGTCCCGCTCACGCGCGAGGCGCGCGAGGGGGTGCGGCGGGTGGGGATCTTCGTCTCGCGACAGCTGGCGTCCGCGCGCGCCTGAGCGCGCCGCCGCGCCTCAGCGCCCCAGCGCCTCAGCGCCCGCGCTGCTGGAGCTCCACCAGGAGGCAGCGGTCCTGCACCACGTCGATCCCGGCCTGCGCCAGCCGCTCCGCCACCTCATCGTGCCGGATCCCGAGCTGGAACCAGACCGCGCGCGGGCGCGCCGCGAGGAGGTCATCGAGATGCGCGGGGATGTCCTGCGGGCGCCGGAAGACGTTCACCAGGTCCACCCGCTCCCCGATCCCCGCGAGGGTCCGGTGGACCGGGACCCCAAGGATCTCGGTCACCTCCGGGTAGTAGACCGGCACAGGGATGATCCGGAAGCCGGCGCGCTGGGCGTAGGCGGGGACGTCGGAGGCCGGGGCGGGGCGGTCCCCCGTCTTGATCCCGAGGACCGCGATGGAGTGGGTCCGGTCGAGGAGGGTGGAGATCCCCTCAGGGGTCTCGATCAGGTGCGGGCGCCAGTCGGTCATCGCCGTGAAATCAGGGGCTCCGGGGAGTAGATTCAAGGGTTGTCCACCCTGACCTACCCCCCGCGGAGAGACCCCATGCGGATGCTCGTGCTCGGTGCCGGCCTACAGGGCTCGGCGTGCGCCTATGACCTCCTCCAGAACCCGGCCATCACCGAGGTCCGCCTCGCCGACCAGCGGGTCGACCGGCTCCCCCCGTTCCTCCAGCCCTACCTCGGGAAGGGGCGCCTGACCACGATCCAGCTCGACGTGAAGGATGCCACGGCGGTCGCGGCGGCGATGCAGGGGGTCCAGAGCGTGATGTGCGCCCTCCCGTACTACCTCAACCTCCCCATGACGGAGGCGGCGATCGCCGCGGGGGCCCACTTCTGCGACCTCGGCGGGAACACCGAAATCGTCCAGCAGCAGCAGCGCCTGCAGGCCCAGGCCAAGGCCAAGGGGGTCACGGTCGTGCCCGACTGCGGGCTCGCCCCCGGGATGGTGAACATCCTCGCGCAGCTCGGGATCGATCGCTGTGAGACGGTCGATTCGGTGCGGATCTTCGTCGGGGGGCTCCCGCAGCACCCTGAAGGGCCGCTCAACTACCAGATCGTCTACTCGATCGAGGGGGTCCTCGATTACTACACGACCCTCTCGTGGATCCTCCGCGATGGGAAGCAGCAGCAGATGAAGGCGCTCTCGGAGATCGAGCCGATCCACTTCGACGCGCCGGTGGGGGAGCTCGAGGCCTTCCACACGGCGGGCGGACTCTCGACGATGGCGTTCCGGTACCAGGGGAAGATCCCGAACATGGAGTACAAGACGCTCCGGTATCCGGGTCACGCCAAGATCATGGAGGCGATCCGGGAGCTGGGGCTCCTCGAGCTCGAGCCGGTGCAGGTGAAGGGGACCACCGTGGTGCCGCGCGAGGTGGCGATCGCGCAGATGCAGCCGCGCCTCACCAAGACCAACTCCCCCGACCTCGTCGCGCTGCGGGTCGTCGTCACGGGGACGAAGGGGGGGAAGCCGGTCACGCACACCTTCGAGCTCGTCGATCGCTACGATGCGGCGCACGGCATCAGCGCCATGATGCGGACCACCGGCTACTCGCTCTCGATCACGGGGCAGCTGCAGGCCGAGGGGGCGGTGACGCCGGCCGGCGTCCATACCCCGGACGAGTGCATGCCGGGGGAGCGCTACATCGCCGAGTTGGCGAAGCGCGGGGTGGTGATCAGCGAGAGAAGCTCGCCAGCGTGACGCCCATCGCGTCGATCGCGGTGCGGGCGCGCCAGCGGTCGGTGCCGTTGTAGATGAACGAGAAGGCGAGTTCCTCGCCGTTCTTTGCGGTCACGTAGCCCCCGAGTGAGACCACCTCGCCGGTGGTCCCCGTCTTGGCGCGCAGGTTGCCCTGGGCCGCGGTGCCGCGCATCCGGTTCTTGAGCGTCTCGGTCCGTCCCGCGATGGGGAGCGAGGCCTGCAGCACCGGCGCCCAGGGGGCGGAGACCGAATAGTCGAGGAGCTGGATCATCGACCGCGGGGTGACGCGGTCGAGGGTGGAGAGCCCGCTCCCATCGGCGGCGAAGACCGCGCGCCGGGGGATCCCCACCCGCTCGGCCAGGAAGGTGCGGAGCGATTCGTTCGCGATCACCGCGGAGCCCACGGCCCCGGAGGAGCGGGCGGTGTTCCGGAAGAGGAGTTCGGCGAAGTGGTTGTTGCTCTCGCCGTTCATCGTGGCGACGAGCGTCGCGACCGGCGGGGAGTCCCAGGCGGTGACGACCTGCGCGGCCGCGGGGGCGCGTCCCACACGGGTCGCGCCGGTGACGCGGACCCCCTGCGCCTCGAGGGCGGCGCGGAAGGCGGCGGCCACGAACTGCTCGGGCTGCTCGACCACCACCTGATAGGTGCGCGCGGCGCTCCGTGCCCCGATCCACCCACTCACGCGGTACTCGTTGGTGAGGGTGTCCTGCCAGACGCGGATCGAGGCGCTCCGGGAGTTCGGCCGCACCGTCACGGCGGAGCGGAGCGCGAGCCCACTCACGGGCTGCCCGAACGTCACCTGCGCGCCGCGGGTCGAGGGGCGCACGGTGATGGTGGTGAGGTTCTCGTTGTAGGAGAGCGCGGAGACGCGCGTCCCGTAGCTCGTCTGCAGATGCCGGGCGCGCCACCCATCGGGGACGCGCTGACCGTCGAAGGCCGAGGCATCGCCGACGAGGTCCCCACGGATCTCACGGATCCCCGCGGCGGCGACCTGCGCGGCGAGGGCATCGAGCGGATGGAGCCCCGGGACCCCGCCGGCGACGCGCGGGGCGAGGGAGGGGTCGCCGGCGCCCTTGAGGATCAGGTCCCCGGCGAGGACGCCCCCCGAGCGGACCGATCCCGTCCGGAGCACCTGGGTGCGGAGACGGTGGTTGGGACCGAGGCGTTCCAGGGCGATCGCCGCGGTGTAGAGCTTCATCGTCGAGGCGGGGAGCAGGAGCTCATCGCCGTTGTGGTCGTAGAGGGTGTCGCCGTTGGTGAGCGAGACGACCATCACGCCCCAGCGTCCGCTCTTCGTCGCGTTGGCGACGAGGGTCCGGAGGTGCGACTCGAGGGCGGAGGCCCCGGTGAGCACGGCGGCGACGAGCTTCGGGCGCGGGGCGGCCTTGGCTCGGCTCGATCCCTTCGCCGATCGGGTCTTGGCCGATGTCGTCTTCGTCGAGCGCTTCTTCGTGCTAGCCGCCGTCTGCTTCGCCGTCGTCTTGCTCGTGCCCGTCGCGGTCTTGGCGGCCGACCCTTGGGCGCCGATCGGATCGGCGGGGGTGGCTAGGCACAGGAGCCCGAGGAGGAGGGCGACGGTGGGAAGTCGGCGCATCAAGGAATGGTACCCGGCAGAGGCGATCGTGGCGACGGGGTCAGGGCGACGCGGTCACCAGGAGTGACGACCGGCCCCCCTATTTGGTGACGAGCCCCGGGACCTGCGCCGCCGCGCGGTCGTCGCGTTGCGAGGTGGCCCATTTGAAGAAGACCACCGCGGTGAGCAGATAGAAGAAGAGCCCGCCTGGGATCCACATGATGAGGCCGCCGAGGCGCTGATCCTCGAGTGGGGAGAGGCCCCAGAGGCGCGGGGCGCTCGCGTAGGCCGGGTAGAGCACGTGGTCCGCATAGACGATGAAGATCGAGACGATCGTCATCGGGAGGGTCATCAGGAAGCTGTAGAGCATCTGCCCCGGGTAGCTCAGGCGCGGGAGTTCCGGCATCGGGCTCACCAGAGGCCACCAGACCAGGACCGCCGTCACGAGGAACATCAGGTGCTGCACGATGTGCACCTCGTGGTGGTACATCGCCGAGTTGTAGAGGGGGGGGAGATGCCAGGCGGCGAGGACGAGGTTGAAGCTCGCGAAGGCGACGCTGGGGGTGGTGATCGTCCGCGCGAGCGCGGCGAGGGCGGGGATCCGGAGGGCCGGCCGGAGCATCCACCCCGGGGTGCCGAGCAGGAGCAAGGGCGGCGTCACGAAGGTGAGCACGAGGTGCTGCACCATGTGGCCGGTGAAGAGGTAGTAGTCGCTGATGTCGTGGATCGGCCCGTTCAGCGTGAGGAACATCGCGAGCAGGCCGCCCGCGACGCTGAGGTGCTGGCCGAGGGTGAGGCGTTCGCCGGTGGCGCGGTGGGCGGCGCCGCGCCAGAGGTAGAGCCCCCAGAGCGCGAGGAGCCCGATGACGGTGCTCCAGTGGACGGTGAAGCCGCCCTGGGAGAGGTCGACCTGCGGGTGGAGGAAGAGGGTCGGCATCTGTGTTTAGCTGGCGCGGCGCTTGGACGCCGCTTGGGTGACCGCGAGCAAGGCCTCCGGATGTGCCTCGGCGACCCGCAGGAGGACCCGAGCCGGTCCTTCCGGCTGTCGGCGGCCCTGCTCCCAGTTCTGCAGTGTGTCCACGCTGATGCCGAGGAGTGCGGCGAACTTCGCCTGACTCAGCTGGAAATGCGCTCGAAGCG
>CAXRBM010000131.1:0-6105 GCA_964228675.1 Gemmatimonadaceae bacterium | reverse complement strand
ATCCCCGATATGTATCCGAGCCGCGCCCGAGGCGCCATCTTTCTGGAGATGTCGCTCACCCTCCAGGTCCTCATCGCCCTCGCCGCCGGCTTCGGCCTTGGCCTCCCCCTCGCCGGGGTGGAGGCCGGGCCGGGCGTCTTGATGCTCCGGGGGCTCGAGCCGGCGGGGACGCTCTTCATCAATGCGATCCGGATGACGGTGATCCCCCTCGTCGTCTCGAGTCTGATCGTCGGGGTGACCTCGGCCCCGGACCCTAGGACGGTCGGGCGGATCGGGGCGCGGGCGATCCTGCTGTTCGTCGTGGTGTTGGCTGCGGCCTCTGGGGTCGGGGTGCTCGTCGGCTATCCCTTGCTCGGACAGTTCCCGCTCGATCCCGCAGCGGTGGCGTCGATGCAGGCGAGTGCCGCGAGTGCGGGGGCGAGCGCGGCGGAGGGGGCGAAGGCGGTGCCGACGTTCGCGGAGTGGGTGGTGGCGCTGGTGCCACCGAATCCGATCAAGGCGGCGGCGGATGGGGCGATGCTGCCGTTGATCCTCGCCTCGGTGGCGTTCGCGATCGCGTTGCTGCAGGTGCCGCTCGCGAAGCGGACCCCCGTGATCCAGGTGCTGGATGGGGTGATGGAGGCGTCGCTGACCTTGGTGCGCGCGATCCTGCGGCTGGCGCCGATCGGGGTCTTCGCGCTGACGGTGGGGCTCGCCGCGAAGCTGGGGGTGAGCGCGCTCGCCGCCTTGGCGGGCTACATCGGGGTGGTCTCCGCGATCTGCGTGGTCTTCATGGGTGGGGTGCTCTATCCGGCGGCGGTGGTCATCGGCCGAACCTCGCTCCGCGACTTCGCGCGCGCCGCGCTCCCCTCGCAGACGATCGCCTTCAGCTCGCGCTCGTCGCTGGCGGCGTTGCCGGCGATGCTCGAGGCGGTGCGTGATACGCTCCGGCTCCCGCCAACGATCGGGAACTTCCTGATCCCGCTGGCGGCGACGATGTTCCGCGCCGGTGCGGGGATCGGGCAGACGGTCGGCGTGCTCTTCATCGCGCGGCTCTACGGCGTGGATCTCGATGCGGCGCAGCTCCTCACGATCGCGCTCACTTCGGTGGTGACCTCGTTCTCGGTGCCGGGGATCCCCGGTGGCTCGATCCTCGTGATGGTCCCCGTGCTCATGGCGGCGGGGATCCCCGTCGAGGGGATCGGGATCCTGCTCGGGGCCGACACGATCCCCGACATGTTCCGCACGACGACGAATGTGACCGGGCATATGACGGCGGCGGTGATCCTCGCGCGGACGGAACGCGCGGCGACCGGTGCAACCGACACCGCGACCCCATCGACGTGAGCCTGTCGCGCCCACTGACCGTCCTCTTCGATCTGGACGGGACGATCGTCGATTCGATCGACCTCCTCACCGCCTCGATGGAGCATGCCTTCGCTGGGCGGACCGTTCGCCCGACGGTGGCGGAGTGGGTGGCGGGAATCGGGCGTCCGCTCGACGACATCCTACGGCCGTGGAGCGCCGACGAACAGGATCTGGATCTGGTGCGCGATCGGTATCGCACCTTCCAGCGGGCGAATCACGATACGATGACCACCGCATATCCCGGCGCCGTGGAGACGATCCGCGCACTGCACGCTGATGGGCATGCGTTGGGGATCGTGACGTCAAAGTTGGAAGTGGGGGCGCGTCGCTCACTTGCGCTCATCGGAGTGGAGTCGTGCTTCGGTGTGGTGGTCGGGATCGATGCGACCACGCGGCACAAGCCCGATCCAGCGCCGGTGCGGTTCGCGTTGCAGGCGCTCGGAGAGCCGGCGCCTCAGCGGGCGGTGTTCATCGGCGATTCGACGCACGACATGCACGCCGGACGTGCGGCGGGGGTGCATACGGCGGCGGCGCTCTGGGGGCCGAATAGTCGTGAGGCGTTGGCGCCCACGGCACCCGATCACTGGCTCACGGCGTACGATGATGTGCGCACCGTGGTCCGCACCCTGAATGGTGCGTGACGCGAGGCGCGTAGCGTTCTGAGGTGTGGAGGCGCGCTCGCACGATGACGCGCGCTGGCTGGTCCACTGAGAGCCTGTGCGGGTGCTCACCACTCGCGATGCTGCCGCCCTCCTCGCCCGACTCGGCGATGGCGCCCCCCTCTCGACCCTCCTCCCGGTCCTCGGGGTCACCGACTCAGTACGGATCGGTGGCCGCGAGATCCGACGACTCGGCCTCCCCAGCGCGCCTGCGGTGGTGCGGCTCGCCGCCCGCGGGTCGCTCCGCGCGCTCGTCTGCGAATGGGACGACGGCCCGGTCGAGCGCGACGCCGTGGTGCGAGCGGCGCGTCAGCTCGCGCGGGAAGGGAGCGCGCTGCATTGGGTCGTGCTCGCCCGATGGCGCTCCGGGCGTGCGGTGACGATCTGTGCGCCGGCGATCGGTGAGTCGAGTGCGACCGCCTCATTGCATGTAGACCTCACGCTGCCCCGGGCATCGGACGCCGAGACGGTCGCGGCGCTCGCCGCGGACCTGAGTGGTCCCGATGTCGGCGTGCATCTCCGGTGGCGCGAGGCATTGGGGCGCGACGCGCTCGGCCATCGCTTCTAGAAGGATCTGGTGCGCTCTCGAACCGTGCCGTGCGGGTGGGCGATGCTCGACCCATCGGCAGATCCGGCGGGGGATCCTCACGTCCGGTGAAACCTGAGCGCGGGTGCCGACGTACGCTCCGGTAGTAGGCGTCCATCACCTCGGAGTCGTCCCATGCGTACCCGTCTCAGCGTCCCTCTCCTCGCACTCGCCGCCCTGATCGCTTCCACCCCAGCGATCCACGCGCAGTCGACCACCACTTGGCAGTGGAGCGGCACCCTTGGTGCGGGACGCACCGTCTTTGTTCGCAATGTGAACGGCGCCGTCCGTGTGACGCCGGGGAGCGGTCGTACCGTCGAGGTCCTCGCCACCAAGCGGTCGCGCCGCGGCGATGCCGACGCCGTGCGGATCGAGGCGCGGATGGCGGGGGCGGGTAATGGCGACGTGCTCATCTGTGCCCTGTGGGGGCCCGATGCGCGCTGCGACGAGAAGAGCTATCGCGGCGGGTCCAACCGGCGCGGGACCGATGCTTCCGTCGAATTCGTCGTCAAGGTCCCGGCTGATGCGAAGGTCACCGCCTCCACCGTGAACGGCTCGCTCGAGATCACGGACATCGGCGGGGATGTGGAGGCCGCGACCGTGAACGGCAGCATCTCGGCGCGTTCACTGAAAGGAAGCGTCGAGGCGTCGACCGTGAACGGTTCGATCACGGCGCAGGGGGCCGCGGTGGGCGATGGCGTCCGCTACAGCTCGGTGAATGGGAGCATCACCATCACCCTCCCTGAGGCGACGGGAGCCGAGCTCGATCTCTCCACCGTGAACGGGAAGATCTCCACCGAGCATCCGGTCACCCTCGACGGCACCATCTCTCGGCGCCGAGTGAAGGCGACGATGGGGAAGGGTGGTCCGACGATCAAGGCGTCGACGGTGAACGGGAGCGTGACGGTGAAGAAGGGGTGAGGCGTCTCCTCCTCCGTCACCGGAGTGCGCCGATCGCCTCATCGAAGAAGTGGGGTAACTCGATCGTGAGCGGTGCCGTCCCGCCCGTGGGTGCCCACACCAACTTTTCGCTCAGGATCTCCGGCCGAGCGTCCGCCGGCCGCCACCGCTCGATGAGCCGCGCATCGGAATCGACCACCCAGTATTCGGGGATCCCCTCGGCCTGATAGATGATTCGCTTGCGATGCCGATCGGCTCGCGCCGTGGCGGGGGAGAGCACCTCGACGGCGAGCAGCAGGGCACGACTCTCCGCCCACTCCCGCGGTGGCTGCTCGGTCCATGGGATCACATAGCAGTCGGGTTGCACGAGCCGACGCGGCGAGAACTCGATGTCGGCGGGGGCGAGGCGTGCGCGTCCGACTCGCGTCACTCGACAGTAGGCGCTCAGCCGAAAGAAGAGCTCCTCCACCACCGCCTGATGGCGCGACGACGGCGAGGGCGTCACGAAGAGCTCGCCGTCGAGCAGTTCGTAGCGGTTGGAATCCTCGGGGATCGCCCGGACCTCGTCTGCGGTCCAGCGGCGGGGGAGCACGGCAGCCATGCCCATAGCGTACGCTCGGCGAGTCGGGTTGCACAATGGCGCATGCGCGACGATCGCCGTGGGACCCAGGACCGACATCACCATCCCAACGCATCCTGTATCGCAGGGCCGGACTACACCCGCACCTGCACCCGGAATCCCCGCGCGGCGTAATACGACTGCGCGCCATTGTGATAGGTGAAGACCGCGCCATAGCGCCGATCACCGAAGAGCGCCCCGCCCTTCACACGGATCGCCGCGGGCGTATGGATCCAGCTCGAGGTCTTCAGATCGAACTCCCCGATCGCCTGCAGCGCACGGTATTGCGCATCATCGAGCAGATCGGCGCCCATCCGCGCCGCGGCCTCGACCGCGCTGCCGGCCGGCTTGGCTTCCTTGCGCGCATCGAGCGCCGCGCGATCATAACAGAGACTGCGACGCCCCGCTGGGCTCTCCACCGCACAGTCGGTGAAAGTGGCCTCCCCCGTGACGTGGTCGATGCCGGTGCAATCGGGTTCGCCACCGCTCGCCTCCATCGCGGCAAGGGTCTTGAGCGCCGTCGGATTGGTTTCGAGACGCGCGAGTATCGTCGCCCAATTCACACCCACATGTCGCTCTGGGTGCGCAAGGAAGCGGCGCTCGAGCGTCGCCAGAAGATCATCCGACGACGCGCTGCGCTTTCCCATCAGCTGACCAACCCGTCGATGCGCTCCGCCAACCCGAAATCGTTCTCCGTCAGCCCCCCACTGTCGTGCGTGGAGAGCGTGATGATCACGCGGTTGTACCGCACATCGACATCGGGATGGTGATTCATCCCCTCAGCGGGCGCCACGAGCCGCTGCACGAAGGCGGTCGCCTCGGGAAAGCCGGCGAAGATGAAGGTGCGGGTGATCGCATCGCCCTGGCGCATCCACTCGGAGAGGGCGGCAAGACGGCGGTCGATCTCATGATCGGCGAGTACGGGAAGCTTGGGCATGAGCGCCTCCGGTAGGGGGGTCGTCGGTCGGTGAGGTCGGCTCCTCCGCCCGTCCGTCCAACCGGGCGGTCTAAGATGGCGGAGGGGGGCCTACGGGGTAACAATTAACGGTAATGCGGCGTAGGTGAAGTTGGCGAGCCGCTCCTCCGATCCCTTGCCCCATGCCCACCGACTCCTCCTCCCTCCTGCGCCGCGGTCTCCTGGTGCTCCTGCTCATCGGGGCGGTGGGACTCGTCGGTGAGCTCGTCCTCCTGGAACACTACGAGGACCAGACCCAGCTGATCCCCTTCGGCCTCCTCGTCGCCACGATGATGGCGACGGGGTGGCACTGGTGGGCCTACGACCGGCGCTCCTTGCGAGTCTTCCAGGCGGTGATGCTCCTGCTGATCATCGCGGGCCCGGTGGGGATCTATCTCCACGTCTCGGGGAATTACGAGATGGAGCGGGAGTTCGACCCCTCGCTCCTCGGCCTCGACCTCTGGATGGAGGTCATCCGCGGCGAGGCCCCCTCGCTCGCTCCAGGTACCTTGGTGCAGTTCGGATTGCTCGGCCTGCTGTACGCCTACCGTCACCCCCTTCTCTCTTCCACGGATACGACCCGATGATCACGATGCGCTCGATCACCCGCGCCACCCTCCTCCTCGCCGTCGCGACCCTCACCGCGCAGGCGCAGGTCGGCGCCTCCGTCACCACCAAGGACGCGAACTCCCTCCCCGAGGCGGAGATCGCCACCCTCCCCGGGATGACCCCGGCGCTCGCCAAGGAGCTCGTCGCGGCGCGCCCCTTCAGCGGCCCCGCCGCCCTCGACGCCTTCCTCAAGGGGAAGCTGAGCGATGCGCAGCGCGCCGAACTCTACCCGCGCCTCTGGGTGCACCTCAACCTGAATGCGGCGACCCGTGAGGAGATCGCGCTCGTGCCGGGGATGGGACCGCGGATGATCCGCGAGTTCCTCGAGTATCGCCCCTACAAGGATCTCGCCGTCTTCCGTCGCGAGATGGGGAAGTACGTGAAGCCGGAGGAGGTCGCGCGGCTCGAGCAGTATGTGTTCGTGCCGATG
>CAXRBM010000130.1:0-4661 GCA_964228675.1 Gemmatimonadaceae bacterium | reverse complement strand
CCTCGCCTGGATCACCGGCGCGATCGTGGTGCTCGATGGCGCGATGCCCTCGACGCGCATCGTCCTCATCGCCGCGCTCTACTCGCTCGGTGCGCATGGGATCCTCACCCTGAACGACTTCAAGGCGATCGAGGGCGACCGACAGATGGGGATCCGCTCACTCCCCGCGACCCTCGGCCCGCAGCGGGCGGCGTGGGTGCTCTGCGCGGTGATGCTCCTGCCGCAGGTCGCGGTCCTCGGACTGCTCGCCTCGTGGGGTGCCAACGGCGCGGCCACCACGATTGCCGGACTCGTCCTCGTGCAGCTCGCCCAGATGGGGCACTTCCTGCGCGCGCCGCGGGAGCGCGCGCTCTTCCTCTCCGCCTTCGGTGTCCCCTTCTCCGTCGCCGGCATGATGGTCGCCGCCGTCGCCCTGCGAGGACTCTCCTGATGTCCAGCGCTCCTCCGATGCGTCCTGGTCGCGGCTGGGGCTTCGTCGCTCGACTCGGACTTGCGCAGATCGCCATCGGCGCGGTCGCGGCGATCATGACCTCGACGCTCAATCGGGTGATGGTCGTCGAACTCGCGCTCCCCGCGACGATCCCGAGCATCCTCGTCGCGTTGCACTTCGTGATCCAGATGTCGCGCGCGAAGTTCGGTTTTGACTCCGATCGCACCGGCCATCGGGCGCCGTGGATCCTCGGCGGGGTGATCGTCTTCTCGGCGGGTGGCTTCCTCTCCGCGCTCGGTGTCTCGGTGGCGGCGACGCAGCAGGCGATGGGACTCGGTCTCGCCTTCATCGGCTACGCGCTGATCGGCGTTGGGATGAGCGCGGCCGGGACGGCCCTCCTTGCCCATGTGGCGGAAGAGGTCGAACCGCGTCGCCTCGGCGGTGCGGCGGCGCTGCTCTGGATCATGATGATCGCGGGGATCGCGGTGACCGCCGGCGTCTCTGGCCAGCTCCTCGATCCCTTCTCCTTCTCGCGGCTTCTGACGGTGATCGGTGTCGTCTGCCTCGTGGCGATCGTCCTCGCCTCGCTCGCAGCGTGGGGGTCGTGGGGGATCAGGCGCCCAGCCATCGCCACGCCGGCGGTGGCATCAAGTGCCGGATTCGGCGCGGTGCTGCGTGATGCGCTGGACGATCAGAGCACGCGACGCTTCGCGCTCTTCGTCTTCGCGGCGATGCTCGCCTACTCGGCGCAGGATCTCATCTTGGAGCCTTTCGCCGGGCGCGTCTTCGGGATGACCCCAGGGGAGAGCACCAAGCTCGGCGGCACGCAGCATGGCGGGGTGATGCTCGGGATGCTCGGGGCCGCGGTCCTGAGCGCACGGATCGGTTCGCTTCGGCAGTGGGCGGTCGGTGGGTGCCTCGCCTCGGCGATCATGCTCGTCGCTCTTTCGCAGTCGCCGGCGCTCGGAGGCGCTGGCGCCCTCTCGCTCATCATCTTCGGGCTTGGCGTGGCGAATGGCGTCTTCGCCGTCGGCGCGATCGGTGCGATGATGGCGATGACCGCCGCCGATGCGACGCGCGGCACGGGGATCCGACTCGGTGTCTATGGGGCAGCGCAGGCGATCGCCTACGCCGCCGGCTCGCTTGGTGGTGGCGTCGCGAGCGATCTCACCATCGCCGGCCTCGGTGATGTCACCCGCGGCTACACGGTGATCTTCGCCGCGGAGGCGGTGTTGTTCGTGGTGGCGGCGGGGATGGCGCTCGCCAGCACCCCGACGGTGCGCGCGGGGGTGTTCCAGCGGCACGATGCCGGTGACGCGATCCTCGGGGCGATGCGCTGATGGCCGTGGCCATGCTGCCGCTGCTGGAGTCGACGCCCCCCATGGCGGAGGCGCCGCACCGCGACCTCTGCACCGATTGCGGGGTCTCGCGCTCATCGCATGCGTCGCAGTGTGGGAAGGTCTGCCAGTTCATACACCCCCGCTACGATGCGCTTGAGCATCAGGTGCATGGGCGCACGCGGGCGATGACGACCGACGAGGCCTTCTTCGGTCCCTTCCGCGCGATGTACCGCGCAGCGCTGCGTGCACCGCTTGCTGGTGCGCAATGGACGGGGATCACGACGCGGATTGCGGAACGGCTCTTGGAGACCGGCGCCGTCGATGCGGTGTTGGCCGTCGCGAGCGACCCGGCCGATCGCTGGCGTCCACGACCGGTGATCGTGACCGAGGCGTCGGAGATGGCGCAGTGCCGCGGGATGAAGATGGGATACGCGCCCTTGCTGGCGCTGCTCGATACCTGCGCCGAGCGCGGGTATCGTCGGCTCGCGGTGATCGGCGTGGCGTGCCAAGTGCATGCCCTGCGGGCGCTGGAGGCCCAGCTCGGGCTCGAGCGGCTCTATGTGATCGGGACGCCGTGCAGCGACAACACCACGACCGAGCATTTCCATCACTTCCTCTCGCTCCTCACGCCGAACCCTGACGAGGTCACCTACCTCGAGTTCCTCGCCGATTTCCGCGTGGAGCTCCGGTTCGCAGATGGATCGCATCGCCATATCCCCTTCCTCCAGCTCCCGATCCGGCAGCTGCCGAAGGATTTCTTCCCGACCACCTGTCGCTCCTGTTTCGATTACACGAACAGTCTGAGCGATCTCACCGTCGGGTATATGGGCGGTGAGGGCGACCAATGGCTGCTCGTGCGCACGGCGCGCGGGGAGGAGTTGGTCGCACTCCTGGGCGACGAGGTGGTTTTGAGCGCCCCAGGGTCGCGCGGGGATCGCACGAGTGCGGTGCGGAGCTTCGTGCAGCTCCTCGAGCGCTCGGTGGGGGGCTTACCGGTACGCGGGGCACCCGATTGGGCGCGTCCGCTGATCGGCTGGGCGCAGCGTCGATTCGGCCCCAAGGGGTTGGAATTCGCGCGCACCCGAGTGGAGATGAAGGCCGCGGAGGGGATCCTCACGCTCCGACATGAACGTCCGCATCGGATGAAACGGATGATCCCGGATTTCGCTTGGCGTCTGGTGGCCCCGTATGGGCTCGCGCCGCGCGCTGGGGAGACCGTACAGGAGAGCGCATGACCGAGACGACCTATGACGTAGTGGTGGTCGGTGGGGGCCCAGCGGGGGCGACGGCGGCGCATGAGCTCGCCCGTCGCGGTCGCTCGGTGCTCCTCCTCGACCGGGCCTGGCGCGTGAAGCCCTGTGGAGGGGCGGTGCCTCCGCAGCTGCTCACCGACTTCGAGGTGCCGGAGTCGTTGCTCGTCGCGCGGATCAACGAAGCGCGGATGATCTCCCCCAAGGGCAAGAACGTCGACATCCCGGTCGGCGAGGGCTTCGTCGGGATGGTCGATCGTGATGTCTATGATGAATGGCTCCGGGCGCGCGCCGCCGCAGCGGGTGCGGATCGGCGTACCGGAGCCTTCGTCCGTCGTGAGCACGATGCCGACGGCGTCGCCCGCGTGGTCTACACCGATGGACGCTCCCGCCATGGGGAGGAGCGGTCGGTACGTGCCCGCTACATCATCGGCGCGGACGGGGCGCTCTCCCAGGTCGCGCGGCAGTGCATCCCGCGCGCCGACGAGGGAAAGTTCGTCTTCGCCTATCATGAGATCGTCGAGTCACCCACGGTGGACTCCGACGCCTTCGCGCACGATCGCTGTGACGTCTATTACCAGAGCCCGCTCTCGCCGGACTTCTATGCCTGGATCTTCCCACATGGGAAGACCACGAGCATCGGGACCGGGTCGCTCCAGAAGGGGTTCAGTCTCAAGGGATCGGTCGCGCGGCTCCGTGAGGCCACCGGGCTCGATCGGGCGAAGACGATCCGCACCGAGGGAGCTCCGATCCCACTCCATCCCCTCCCGATCTGGGACGATGGGCGTGAGGTGGTGCTCGCCGGTGATGCTGCGGGCGTCGTCGCCCCGGCGAGCGGTGAGGGGATCTTCTACGCGATGACCGGTGGGCGCCTCGCCGCCGATGCGGTCGAGGCCGCGCTCGCCACCGGCTCGGCGCGCGCGTTGGCCGGCGCACGCAAGCGCTTCATGCGCGCGCATGGGCAGGTCTTCTGGGTGCTCGACATCATGCAGCGCTTCTGGTACACCGATGATGACCGGCGTGAGCGCTTCGTCGCGATCTGCCGCGACGAGGATGTACAGCGTCTCACCTTCGATGCGTACATGCGGAAGCGACTCGTCCGCGCCAAGCCGCTGAGCCATGTCCGCATCTTCTTCAAGAACCTCGCCCATCTCACCGGGATGGCGTCCGCCTGATGGACACCCCGCTCTGGGTCCCGATCGCGACGGCGTTCGCCTTCTGGGCGAGCGTCGCCACGTTGGGTGGGCTCGTGACCGATATCGGTCCCTGGTATCGGTCACTCACGCAACCGTGGTGGAAGCCGCGCGATGCCCTCTTCGGTCCGATCTGGACCACGGTCTTCCTGACCGCGGGCACGGGGTGCGTGATCGCTTGGCGCGGTACGGACGGGACGCCGGAGGATCGCCTGCTCTTCCAGATCGCCTGCGTCGTGAACGGCGTCGGCAACGTCTGGTGGAGCTGGCTCTTCTTCCGAGCCCGCCGACCCGACTGGGCCCTCTGGCAGGTGGGTCCCTTCTGGCTGTCGATCTTCTGGATGTATTGGACCTCGCGGCCCCTGGCCTACGAGGCCGGGATCTGGTTCGCCCCGTACCTCACCTGGGTCACCATCGCGATCTACCTCAACTGGACCGTCGTGAAGAT
>CAXRBM010000129.1:0-6844 GCA_964228675.1 Gemmatimonadaceae bacterium | reverse complement strand
GCATTCGAACTGGCGGGCCGAGCGGGGGTTGGGCGAATGGCTGGCGTCGGCGCAGATCCCGGTGCTCTCCGAGGTCGACACGCGCCGGCTCACGCGGCATCTCCGCACCGTCGGTGTGATGCGCGGGTTGGTCGGGGCTGGCACCGAGCCGTCGGCGATCGATCGCGAGCTGCTCGCCGGGTGTCCGTCCATGGCGGGGCTCGATCTCGCCTCGCGCGTCTCGACCAAGACGCGCTACGACTGGGGAGCGGCCGACGCGCCGCATCACATCGTTGCCTACGACTTCGGGATCAAGCGGAACATCCTGCGCATGTTCGAGGCGCGCGGATGCCGCGTGACCGTGGTGCCCTCGACGACGCCGGCGGCTGAGGTCCTCGCGATGCAGCCCGATGGGGTCTTCCTGTCGAATGGTCCTGGTGATCCGGAAGCGGTCACGTACGCGCCAGCGAACATCCGAGCGATCGTCGAGGCGGGCGTGCCCGTCTTTGGGATCTGCCTTGGGCATCAGCTCCTCGGGCTCACCTTCGGTGGGCGCACGGTGAAGCTCCCGTACGGGCATCGTGGGGGAAATCACCCCGTGCAGGTGGTTGGCACGGGCGAGGTGCTCATCACCAGCCAGAATCATGGTTTCGCGGTGGAGGGGACGGCGGATGGGATTCCGGGCGCCCCCGATCTCCAGGTGACCCACGTCAATCTGAACGACGGGACGGTCGAGGGGCTCCGGCACCGGGATCGTCCCGTCTTCGGGGTCCAGTACCACCCGGAAGCGGCTCCAGGTCCGCACGATGCGGTGCCCCATTTCGACGAGTTCCTCGCCAGTCTCGGAAGTGGCGCAACCGCTTGACACACAACAGGTAAGCTCCTAGACTCGACCTTCGAACCGCTTTGCCCCCCTCAGCATGTCGATGACCAAAGCCGATCTCGTTGAGCAGGTGACCGACGCCATCGCCCAGACCTCTGGGCCGATGATCTCCAAGAAGGATTGCGCCCGGGTCGTGGACGCCTTCTTGGATGCCATCAAGGACGCCCTCCAGGAGCAGCGGAACATCGAGGTCCGCGGCTTCGGGACCTTCAAGATTCGGAACCGAAAGACCCGTATGGCCCGGAACCCCCGGACCGGTGAGCCGGTCGAGGTGTCGGCCCGGCCGGTGCCGGTCTTCAAGCCGTCCAAGGAGCTCCGTGCCCTGGTCGCCGACCTCGAGGTCGAGGCCGAGGCCGAGGCGTGACGCCATGGCGGGGGGATGCCCCGCCATCCCGTGGGCGCCGGCGGACGCCCGGCCACCGCGTGTGGCGATGACCACGACCGTCCTCCTCTTCGCCTCCTGGGCCGATGCCCTCGGTCCGCGACTTGCCGTCGAGCTTCCGGAGGGGGCGCAGGTCGCCGATCTGCTGCGCGAGCTCTCGAGCCGGACCACCGGTCGCGCACTCCCAGATCCGATGGTGGCCATCAATCAGCGCTATGCGCCCGCTGCACAGGTGATCTGCGCCGGCGACGAGGTCGCCATCATCCCGCCCGTCGCGGGAGGCTGAGCGGTGCGTGTCGCCCTGATCGACCGACCGATAAATGTCACGGCGTTGGTCGCGGAGGTCGCCTATCCCGGGACGGGAGCGACGACCCTCTTCGTGGGGACGGTGCGCGATCAGCATGCGGGGCGCGCGGTGACGGGGATCGACTACGACGCCTACGCGCCGATGGCGCTCCGCGAGTGTGAGACGATCCTCGCCGAGGCGGCAGAGCGGTTCGGCACCGACCGGATCGTCGTCGAGCATCGGCTCGGGACGCTCGCCGTGACCGAGGCGAGCATCGCGATCGCGGTCGCGGCGCCGCGCCGTGTGGCGGCCCTCGACGCGCAGCGCTACGTGATCGAGGCGATCAAGGCGCGCGTGCCGATCTTCAAGCGCGAACACTATGTGGACGGCACGCGCGCCTGGGTCGACAATCGTGGCGGATCGGTGGTCGCCACATCGGGGGCTCCGGTGGAGACGACCCCGTGACCGCGCCACTCCGCGACCAACATGGCCGGTCGATCGAATACCTCCGTATCTCGGTCACCGACCGCTGCAACTTCCGCTGCGTCTACTGCATGCCGGAACGTGGGCTCGACTGGCTCCCCAAGCAGGAGATCCTCTCGTACGAGGAGATCGTCGCGGTGGTGACTCAGCTCGCCCCCCTCGGACTCCGTCGGCTCCGGATCACCGGTGGTGAGCCGACCATACGCCCCGGGCTCCCCACCCTGATCCGTCAGCTCAAGGCGATCGAAGGGATCGAGGACATCGCGCTCTCCACCAATGGCGTGAAGCTCCCACAGCTGGGCGCCGAGCTGCGCGCCGCGGGGCTCGACCGCGTGAACCTCTCCGTCGATTCGCTCCGGCCTGACCGCATCGCGGCGATCGCGCGGCGCGACCTTGGCTTCGATCCGGTCGTCGCCATCGGGGCGGCCCTCGCGGCGGGCCTCGATCCCGTGAAGGTCAACATGGTCGTGATGCGCGGGGTGAACGAAGACGAAGTGATCGATGTCGCTCGACTCACGATCGACCGCGCCGTCCATGTGCGTTTCATCGAGTTGATGCCCGTGGGGGAGATGGCGCATCTCACCGACGAGCACATCGTCCCGAGCGCCGAGGTGTTGGCACGGGTCGCGACCCTCGGCGCCCTCACCGGCTCCGAGGGCCCTGCGCGTGGCAACGGACCCGCGGTCTATCACCGGATCGCTGGCGCGGTCGGCACCGTCGGGGTGATCACCCCGATGACCCACACGTACTGCGGGAGCTGTAACCGCGTCCGCCTCACCGCCGATGGCCGCCTGCGGACCTGCCTCTACGGCGACCACGAGGTGAACCTCCGGGACCCGCTCCGTCGCGGGGAGCCGCTGGCGCCCCTCTTCCGTCAGGCGCTCGCCGAGAAGCCGCTCGAGCACCTGCTCCTGCAGCGGCGCGTCGGCGGGCTCCAGGCGCTCTCGCAGGTCGGGGGCTGACACCGTTCACCTTGTTCGGTGCCCCCGCTAACTTTCGGGCGTTGGCTCTGACCTTCCCCCCGAACCGATTCAGACTCTCATGGTGAACAAGATCACCGTCGTAGGCGCCGGCAATGTCGGCGCGACCGCTGCCCAACGCATCGCCGAGAAGGAGCTCGCCCGCACCGTCGTCATGGTCGACGTCGCTGAGGGGATCCCGCAGGGGAAGGGGCTCGACCAGTGGCAGTCCGCCCCGATCGAGGGGTTCGACTCCCGCGTCATCGGCACCAACGGCTACGATGAGACGGCGGGCTCGGACATCGTCGTGATCACCGCCGGCATCGCCCGCAAGCCGGGCATGTCGCGCGACGACCTCCTGAACACCAACGCCGGGATCGTGAAGTCGGTCAGCGAGCAGATCAAGAAGACCTCGCCGAATGCGATCGTCATCGTCGTCTCGAATCCACTTGACGTGATGTGCTGGGTCGCCAAGGAGGCCACCGGCTTCCCGCGTGAGCGTGTCATCGGGATGGCGGGCGTCCTCGACACCGCACGCTACCGCGCCTTCCTCGCGACCGCCCTCGACGTGAGCGTGCGCGATATCCAGGCGATGGTCCTTGGGGGCCATGGCGACACGATGGTCCCGCTCATCTCGTATACCTCGGTCAGCGGGATCCCGATCACCCAGCTGATGGAGAAGGCGACTCTCGATGCGATCGTCGATCGCACTCGGAACGGCGGCGCCGAGATCGTGAAGCATCTCAAGACCGGGTCCGCCTATTACGCCCCCTCGGCGGGCGCGGTGCAGATGGTCGAGGCGATCGTCAACGACCAGAAGCGGATCCTCCCTTGCTCCGCCTGGCTCGAGGGGGAGTACGGGATGCAGGGGCTCTATCTCGGCGTGCCGGTGAAGCTCGGGCGGAACGGGATGGAGCGGATCGTCGAGGTCACGCTGACCGACGACGAGCGCGCTGCCCTCGCCAAGAGCGCGGACGCGGTGCGCGAGCCGATGTCGGTGGTGAAGCTCTAACGATCGCGGCGGGCCCCGGGCATTCCGCTCGGGGCCCGCATCGTCTCTCCCCCTCCAGCGCACACGAGGACGTCGATGAGTTGGTTGCGCACGTTCTGGGCCTCCACGGTCGGCAAGAAGACCGTGATGGCCGTCACCGGGATCATGCTCGTGGGCTTCGTGGTCGCCCACATGCTCGGCAATCTGCAGATGTTCATCGGGGCCGAGGCCATGAACAAGTACGCCGCGCTCCTCAAGAGTACCGGTGAGCTCCTCTGGGTGGCCCGCGCCGGGCTGCTCGTGGCCGCAGTGCTGCATATCACCGCCGCGTATCAGCTCACGATGATCAACCGCGCGGCGCGCCCCGAGGGGTACGCCAAGCAGGAGCCACAGGCGAGCACCCTCGCGTCGCGCACGATGCGGCTCGGTGGGGTGATCCTCGCGGCCTTCATCATCTTCCATCTCGGACACTTCACGACGGGCACCTTCCATCCGGCCTTCAGCGAGACGGGGGTCTATGGCAACGTGATCCTCGGTCTGCGCTCGCCGCTGGTGGCCGGGTTCTACGTGCTCGCGATGGCGGCGCTCGGACTCCACCTCTTCCCCGGCGCGTGGGCGGGGGTGCGGACCCTCGGTCTCCGGAAGCGCTCAGCTGATCCGATGTATCGCCGCCTCTCGATGGGCCTCGCGATCGTCGTCTGGGCCGGCTTCACGGCGATCCCCGTGGCCGTCCTCCTCGGTATCCTCAACTAGGCGACGGGAGACACCACCATGGCACTCACGCTCGACGCCAAGATCCCCTCCGGCCCGCTCGCGGCAAAGTGGGAGACGCATCGTTTCGAGATGAAGCTCGTGAACCCGGCGAACAAGCGGAAGTTCTCCGTGATCGTCGTGGGATCGGGGCTCGCCGGCGCTTCGGCCGCCGCCTCGCTCAGCGAGCTCGGCTACCAGGTCAGCTGCTTCTGCTTCCAGGATTCGCCGCGGCGCGCACATTCGATCGCCGCGCAAGGGGGTATCAACGCCGCCAAGAACTACCGGAACGACGGCGACTCGGTCCAGCGGCTCTTCTATGACACCATCAAGGGCGGCGACTTCCGCGCCCGTGAGGCGAACGTCTACCGCCTCGCGCAGGTGTCCGTCGACATCATCGACCAGTGCGTGGCGCAGGGGGTGCCGTTCGCGCGCGAGTACGGCGGCCTCCTCGCCAATCGATCCTTCGGCGGCGCGCAGGTCTCGCGCACCTTCTACGCTCGCGGGCAGACGGGGCAGCAGCTCCTCCTCGGGGCCTATCAGGCGCTGGAGAAGGAGATCGCGCGTGGCGGGGTCACCATGTACTCGCGACACGAGATGCTCGAGCTCGTGGTCGTGGACGGGAAGGCGCGTGGGATCATCGTGCGGGACATGCTCACCGGTGAGCTTGAGTCCCATGCCGCCGATGCCGTGATCCTCGCGACCGGTGGCTACGGCAACGTCTTCTACCTCTCGACCAACGCCAAGGGGTGCAACGTCACCGCCACCTGGCGCGCGCACAAGAAGGGCGCGGCCTTCGCCAATCCCTGCTTCACGCAGATCCACCCGACCTGCATCCCGGTGGCGGGGGATCATCAGTCCAAGCTCACCCTGATGTCGGAGTCGCTCCGAAACGACGGGCGCGTCTGGGTCCCGAAGCGCCGCGAGGACTGCGACAAGGATCCCTCGCAGATCCCCGAGGCCGATCGCGACTACTATCTCGAGCGGAAGTATCCGAGCTTCGGGAACCTCTCGCCCCGTGACATCGCGTCGCGCGCGGCCAAGGAGGCCTGTGACGATGGGCGCGGCGTCGGCCCCGGTGGGCGCGGCGTCTACCTCGACTTCGCCGATGCCATCAACCGGCTCGGCCGGAAGGCGATCGAGGAGCGCTACGGCAACCTCTTCGAGATGTATCAGCGCATCACCGACGAGGATCCGTACACGCGGCCGATGCGCATCTACCCGGCGGTCCACTACACGATGGGCGGCCTCTGGGTGGACTACAACCTGATGAGCTCCATCCCGGGGCTGCATGTCCTCGGCGAGGCGAACTTCTCCGACCACGGGGCGAACCGCCTCGGCGCGAGCGCGCTCATGCAGGGGCTCGCCGACGGCTACTTCGTGATCCCGTACACCCTCGGCGATTACCTCGCGACGAACACGCTCGAGAAGGTCACCACCGACCATCCCGAGTTCCGCGCCGCCAAGGAGGCCGTGGAGACGCGGACCAAGCGGCTCCTCTCCATCAACGGCACGCGGACCGTGGATTCCTTCCACCGCGAGCTCGGGAAGATCATGTGGGAGAAGTGTGGGATGGCCCGCGATGCGAAGGGGCTCCAGGAGGCGCTCAAGGAGATCCCGGCGCTGCGCGAGCAATTCTGGCGTGAGGTGAAGGTCCTCGGTTCCGCCGAGGGGCTGAACCAGTCGCTCGAGAAGGCAGGGCGCGTCGCCGACTTCCTCGAGTTCGCCGAACTCATGTGCCTCGATGCGCTCCAGCGGGAGGAGAGCTGCGGTGGGCACTTCCGCACCGAGTATCAGACCGAGGATGGCGAGGCCAAGCGCGATGACGAGCGCTTCGCCTACGTGGCGGCGTGGGAGTACGCGGGGGAGGGGAAGGCCCCGATCCTCAACAAGGAGCCGCTCACCTTCGAGAACGTCCACCTGAGCACCCGGAGCTACAAGTGAGCGCGACGCACGCCACCGGCAAGGGGATGACCCTCACGCTGCACGTCTGGCGGCAGGCGGGCCCGAACGCCGCCGGCCGTATCGTCGACTATCCCGCCCCGGACATCAGCCCCGACATGAGCTTCCTCGAGATGCTCGATGTCGTGAATGAGCGGCTGATCGCGAAGGGGGAGGAGCCGATCGCCTT
>CAXRBM010000128.1:0-7951 GCA_964228675.1 Gemmatimonadaceae bacterium | reverse complement strand
CTTGGGCGGTGCGGACGAGCTCGACGATACGGGCGTAGAGCGAGGCGCTGGCCAGCGCGGTGGCGCGGAGCACCAGCGGCGAGGCGGTGTTCACCACACCGGAACGCACCTGCGCACCGGGCCCCACGCGCTCGGGCATCGGTTCGCCGGTGATCCGCGAGGTGTCAAGTGAGCTCGAGCCCTCGACGACCTCGCCGTCGCAGGGGATCATCTCCCCGGGGCGCACCAACAGGAGGTCACCGACGGCGATCCGCTCGACCGCGACATCGGCGACTGCGGTCCCGATCAGCAGATCGCCGGCTGCGGGGCGCTCCGACGCGAGACGGTGCGCGATGCGCGGCGCCGCCGCCTCGAGCTCGCGCACCGCATCGGAGGCGCGGCCCTCGGCGTAGCGCTCGAGGAGTTCGCCCCCCGTCTGCATCAGCACGATCACCAACCCGGCGATCGGTTCGAGCAGGACGATCGCCGTGACGATCGCGAGCATCGCGACCACATCGGCGGCGAACTCGCCGCGCAGCATCCCCCTGATCGTGCGCCAGGCGACCGGCGCCCCGAGGAAGACGAGTCCCGTCATCAGGGTCGGGACCGACCAGCGCGCGAGCTCGGGGTGCAGACGGAGCGCGAGTCCGAACGCCAGGATCAGGAGCGTCTGGATCGGCGCGGCCGCCGCGGCGAGCGGAAAGGGAAGCGCCCTGCGCCCCTCGAGGGACGCAGGGCGCTCGGCGGCCGGCGACTCGGCCGCGGTCATCTCAGTGCGACTCGGTCGCGGGTGCCGCCTCGTGATGGGCGTCGAACTTGCGGTTCGTCAGCGTCATCGTGATGAGGACGACCGCGAGGATGCCGATGAGGCCGATGATCAGGCCCTTGAAGGCGGCGGCGGTGTCGCGTCCGGACATCGGGGTGCCAGTGGTCATGGGATCAGGTACCAGGGGTCAGGGGACAGGATCAGGCGACGCGGACGGAGACCATGTGGTCCTTGTCCGTCAGCGTCTTCATCACGTCGAGGCCCGAGGTGATCTGGCCGAAGACGGTGTGCACGCCATCGAGGTGCTTGGTGTTGGGTTCCGAGAGCACCATGAAGAACTGGGAGCCGCCCGTGTTCAGGCCGGCGTGCGCCATGGAGAGGGCGCCAACGGTGTGGCGCTGGGGGTTTCCCTTGGTCTCGCACGTGATCGTCCACCCCGGGCCGCCGGTGCCTGGCGGGCCCTTCGGCGTGCCACCGATCTTCGCGTTGGGGCAGCCCCCCTGCACGACGAAGTCGGGGATCACGCGGTGGAAGCGGATCATGTCGTAGAAGCCGTCGTTGGCGAGATTCTCGAAGTTGGCGACCGTGCCGGGCGCGTCCTTCTCGTGGAGCGTCGCGACGATGGTGCCCTTATTGGTCTCGAAGGTGGCGGTCTTCATGGGGGGAAGTCAGAGGGTGATCGAGGAAATCTACTCAGCGGCGCGGGCGTCTGCCCAGCGACACGCTGAAGAGATAGTACCGGGGGACCTTGCACCCGTTCCGCAGTGCGGGCTCGAACGACCACTGCGTGATCGCCGTCTTGAGATTCGTCGTGTACCAGCCTTCCGGCGACTGCAACATCGCGAAGGTGGTCATGTCGGGGCGGCCCAAGGTATCGACGAGGACCTCCGCCTTGATGGTGTCGCCGCGGCTCCGGCGCAGCACGGCCGGCGGGACAGGCCGCTTGATCGGGGGCGGCTCCATCTTCACCGGGGTCGGGACGCGCTCCACATCGAGTCGCGGATCGAGTCGGGCATCCTCGCGGGCGAACTCGCACGCATCCTTCGGCGGGGCGAGGAGCTGTGCGTTCTGCACCGCAGGGCCCTGGCGCGCGGGGGCGCAGGCGACGGCGATGCACACGAGCGCCATCGCCATCGCTGAGGTGCGCAGGGTGTGAAGACGTGGCGACGTTCGCGTATCAGCGAGGGACATCGGTCGGGGGTCAGAGGGCAGCGGAGGGGCAGCAGTCGGCGAGGACGCACTCGCCGCAGCGCGGCCGGAGCGCCGCGCATGTGCGGCGCCCATGCCAGATCATGAGGTGCGAGAGCTGGGTCCAGCTCTCGCGCGGGAAGAGAGGGATCAACGCCTGTTCAATCTTCACGGGATCGGACTCGCGCGTGAAGCCGAAGCGGGCGGAGAGTCGCGCCACGTGGGTGTCGACGACGATCCCTTCGTTGCGACCAAAGGCGTTGCCGAGGACGACGTTCGCCGTCTTGCGTCCGATCCCGGGAAGGCGGACGAGTGCGTCCATCTCCGTCGGGATCTCACCGCCATGTTCGGCGACGACCTGTCGCGCGAGCCCGAGGATCGACTTCGCCTTGTTCCGATAGAACCCCGTGCTCTTGATGACCGCCTCGATCTCCTCGAGCGAGGCCTGCGCGAGCGCCTGCGGGGTCGGCCAGCGGCGGAAGAGTTCGGGGGTCACCATGTTGACGCGTGCATCGGTGCACTGCGCCGAGAGGACGGTCGCGACGGCGAGCTCGAAGGGATTGCGGTGCGTGAGCTCGCAGTGCGCGTCGGGGTAGGTGGCTGTGAGTCGACGCTGGATCTCGAGGGCGTGCGCGCGCAGGGCGTCGCCACGTACGCGAGCGGGGCGTCGGGTCGCGGTCTTCTTCGCGGTCTTCCTTTTGGGCGCGGTGCGCGGTGACTTCTTGGCGGCCATGGTGTCAGCGCGCCGCGTGCCGACGCCGCTGCGCGAACGCCACCACCTCTCCTTGCAATTCGAGCAGGGCGACGATCTCGTGTAGCAGATGCGCGGCGGCGCGAGCGTCCATCATCCTCTGAATATACGGGAGCGGGCCGGTGGCTCCCGTCCGTTACCCCGTCACGAGTGATTCGGTCTCGTCGAGGAAGGTGTCGACCGCGGCTTCAAGCTCCGTCGGACGCTCAACGTACGGCACATGACCACAGTCGTCGAGCCAGCAGGTCCGTGCCCCGAGTGCCTCGGCGATCGCCGCCGCGGAGGCGAGGGGGATCGGGTCCTGCCGCCCATGCACCACGAGGGTAGGGATACGTAGCTGGCGCAGGGCGGGGAGGAGGTCGAAGTCGCCGAGGGATTCCCAGGTGGACTGCTGCACGCGCCCAGTGACGCGGAAGGGGGTGAGGTCGCGCGCCCGCGCGGGATCGGCGAAGTAGCCGGCGACGCTCAGCTCGAAGATCCGCTGCTGGTAGGCCGCGGGGTCTTGGGCGCGGAGGCCGCTCGCGTCGAGGGCCGCGCGCCGCTCGGCGATCTGCGGGCTCCGTTGCCGCGCGGCCATCTCCGCCTCGAAGGTCGCGCGGTAGGCGCGACTCACCGGGGCCGGGTTGATGAGGATGAGCCGCCGCGGCATCGGGCCGGCGCGTCCGGCGGCGGATTCGATGGCATAGAGCAGGGCGAGGAGGGCGCCCCACGAATAGCCCACCAGCGTGAGCGGCCCTGGGGCAAGCTCCGCGATCACCGCGGTGCAGTCGGCGATATGCGTCTCCCAGGTGATCGGGGTGCGGTCGTCGGTCTTCGAGCGTCCGCCGCCGCGCTGATCGTAGAAGAGCGTGCGCCGCCGCCGCGCGAGGAAGAGGAGTTGCGGCAGTAGGTAGTCATGATGCGCCCCTGGCCCACCATGGAGCACGACCATCGTGCGTTCAGCTTTCCGCCTTGCGCCTTCAGTCTCCAGCGGCCCATAGCTACACCAGTACAACGGGAGCACGGTGTTATCTGTGATCCCTGCGTGCGTCGGGTCGGGAATCGGTGGCATACGCGTCAGAGGAAGGTGCACGCGATGCGCGCGGTGTTGCAGTGCACGCGCACGGTGTCATGGATGTCCCGGCCATAGCCCCCCGCGATCACGATCGCGACGGGGACGCCGATCGCCCGTGCCGATTCGAGCACGAGGGCATCGCGACGCATCAAGCCATCGAAGGTGAGCCGGAGGCGACCGAGGGCATCGCCCTCGTGCGGATCGGCGCCAGCCAGGAAAAAGACGAGATCGGGCCGAGCGGCGGCCAACACCCCGGGGAGGGCGTCGGCGAGTCGCTCGAGGTACTCGGTGTCCTCGGTCCCATCCTCGAGCTCGATGTCGAGTGTGCCCGGGACCTTCCGGAAGGGGTAGTTCCGCCCGCCGTGCATGGAGAACGTGAAGCTCGCTTCGTCGCCTGCGAGGATGTCGTGCGTCCCATTCCCCTGGTGCACATCGAGATCGATGATCGCGACGCGTCGGATCCGTCCTTCCGCGCGCAGCGTGCGCACCGCGATGGCGACATCGTTGAGGACACAGAATCCCTCACCATGGCTGGCGAACGCGTGATGCGTGCCGCCGGCGAGATTCATCGCGATCCCCTCCTGCAGTGCGTGCCGCGCCGCTTCGAGCGTCCCGCCACTGGCCCGGAGCGAGCGCTCCACCAGACCTGGACTCCAGGGGAATCCCATCCGTCGTTGCTCCGCCGCGGTGAGGCGACCGTCGAGCACGTGGGCGAGATAGGCGGCGTCGTGGACCCGTCCCGCATCGACCAAGGCGAGCCGCTGCGGGTCATGGACCCGACCCGCCGGGACGATCCCCTCGGCCACGATCGCCTCTCGCAGGAGCGAGTATTTGGCGATCGGGAAGCGGTGGCCGTCGGGGAGCGGGATCGTGTAGTGCGCGCTCGACCAGACGTGGAACGCCATGCGGATCTCGGGTGTGGGAGAGCGGTGAAGGGTATACTACTAACAGACCGTCTCCCGCTCACCCCGTCGATGCCCCAGTCCCCGCTCGCGGCCCTCGAACGCACCCGCGCCTTCGCCGAGCTCCTCACCGTGGTCGCCGAGCATCCGGACGACCATGCCGCGCAGGCCAGTATGATCACGGCCGTCTTGGAGAGCGCAGAGCCCGAGGCGTTGGTGATGGCTCCCGTCGTCGGAGGCCTCGAAGTGAACGGTCTACCGGCGGATGTCCCGGTCGTCGCGCCACTCCTTCAGCGGGCGGGGATCCTCGAGCTTGGGCTCGCAGCGCACATCACGGAGGACCAGCTTGCCGAGGTGGTACGACTGCTCGCCCGTGTCGCCTCGGGCGACGTGGACCAGTCAGAGATGGAGGCCGGTTTCCGGGCGTTGGCGGGGGGGACGGTCCATGTCCGGTTTCGTCCGCGCGCGGTCCGGCCAACCGCCGTCATCGATCGCCTACCGGAGGAGGTGCCGCTCGCCCTCCCCTCGCATCCCACCGAGGAGCTCGGCGCGGTCCTCATGCAACTCGAGGCGATCGCGACCCTCGATCCGCCAGATGACGATTTGGAGCGCGAGGCCGTTGCCCGCCTGATCCCGATCGTCGAGCTCGCGAGCAAGCATGGCCGGGATGACGAGATGATCGATGGGCTCCATGCGCTGTTGGTGGTCGAGCAGGAGGCACAACGGGATCCGCGTCGCACAGCGCGGCGCCAGGCCATCACGGAAGCGTTCCAGGCCTTGGGTACGACGCCGCTGATCCGACGTGTCGCCGAATTGCGCATCGTCCAGGCCGATGGGCCGGACGCCTCGGTGACGCAGGCCATCCTGCGCCGGTTCAAGGATGACGGCGTCCGGGAGATGCTGGGCTACTGGTCTGCCGCTCCGACGCCGGCTCAGCAGGATGAGATGCTCCAGGTGATGCGGACGATGCCGCGGCTCTATGAAGCGCTGGATGCGCTGATCCGGGGCCGCGACGTTCTGGTAGCTCGGTCAGCGATCGCCGTCCTCGCTGACGTCGCTGACGGTCGGGCGGAGGAGGTGTTGCGCGAGCACACACGCCATCCACACGAGAAGGTGCGACGAGCGGCGCTCGCCTCACTCGCGCGGTGTGGCTCTGAGCTGGCGCAGGTGGCGTTGGTGGCGGCAGTCAACGATGACATCCCAGCGGTCCGACTCTGTGCGATCCAATCCCTCGCGCGCCCTCGGTGCTCGCTGGCCGTTCCGCGACTCGCTGCGGTGCTGGAGAAGGAACGGAACCCCGACGTCCTCGCTGCGGCGGTGATGACGCTTGGGGTCATCGCCACGGCCGAGGCGGTCGCGCTCCTCGAGCGGCTGGCGCTTGGCAAGGTTCGTGCGCCGGTGGCCTCGTCGCCGGCCGCGCGCATCGACGCCTGTCGTGCGCTCCTCGCCGTGCGATCGCCGGCCGCCATGGTCGCGCTCCAGCATGTCGCTTCGAAGGCTGACCCTCAGGTGAGGTCCGCCGCGCTGCAGCTCGTGGCGGCCGCCTCGCGCCGCGGTACGACCACGATCCCGGCCGCTCTCGGTTGACCCCGCTACCTGCGGGGTCAGCGTGCCGTGAAGTCGGTCCGCGCCGTCACCTCCCCATGCCGCGAGCATCGACGGTCTCAGTGGGAAGGGCAGGTGATGGGGCGGATGTGGCGTGCAGGCGTCAGCGCCCCTCGTAGACCTTGCGACCGGCGAACCAGGTGGATCGGACGCGTACCTGCGGCAACATCGCGTCGGGGATCCGTAGGAGATCCTGGTCGAGCACGACGAAGTCCGCATGCTTCCCGGGTGTGAGTGAGCCGAGCTCGCGTTCTTGAAAGGCGGCGTAGGCAGGCCAGATCGTCATCGACTTGAGTGCCTCCTCGCGGGTCATCCGTTGCTCCGGGAACCACCCGCCGACAGGCCACCCCTTGGCATCCTGGCGCGAGACGCTCGCCTTGAAGGAGATCAGGGGATCGACGTACTCGACCGGGAAGTCGGAGCCATTGGGGATGATCGTCCCAGTCTCGAGGAGCGACCGCCAGGCATAGGCACCACGGAGGCGCGTCTCCCCGAGGCGATTCCCCGCCCAGTACATGTCGCTCGTCTGATGCGAGGCCTGCATGCTCGGGATCACCCCGAGCGCGGCGAAGCGCGGGATGTCGTCGCTGTGGAGGATCTGCGCGTGTTCGACGCGGAAGCGATGGTCCGCCGTGGGACGGGCGGCGAGCGCCCCCTGATATGCATCGAGCACCAACCGATTCCCACGGTCACCGATCGCGTGCGTGTTCACCTGGAAGCCCGCCACGAGGGCGCGGTCCGCCACCTCCCGGATGTGCGCGGGGGCCGAGACGAGAAGCCCACTCGTCGACGCGTCGTCGCTGTATGGCTCGAGCAGGGCGGCGCCGCGCGATCCGAGCGCGCCGTCCTGATAGAGCTTGATCGACCGCACCCAGAGACGACCGTCGAAGAGCCCACTCTGCGGGCCACGACGGAACCAGGCCTCGAGGGTCGGCGCATGGTCGGAGATCATCGCGTAGAGGCGCATGTCGAGCGCGCCTTCGCGACCGAGCTCCTCGTAGAGCTCGAGGGTCTGCGCCGAGGCGCCGGCATCATGGACGCCGGTCAGTCCCCAGCGATGCATCTCGGTGATCGCGGCGGCGATCATCCCCTTCACCTGGGCACGCGTCGCCGCCGGGATGCTCCGCTCGACGAGCCCCTGCGCGTTGTCGACCAAGACGCCGATCGGCTCACCACGCGCGTCGCGGATGATCTGTCCCCCACTCGGGTCTTTGGTAGCACGTGTGAGACCGGCACGCTGCATCGCGAGCGCATTCACCACGGCGGCGTGGCCATCCACCCGCTCGAGATAGACCGGGTGATCGGGAACCGCGCGCGAGAGCGCCTCATGCGAGGGCCACCGCGTATCGCCCCAATCGTTCTGATCCCACCCGCGCCCGATGATCCACTCCCCCTTCGGGGTCTGCTTCGCCCGTTCCACCACGCGCGCGATCACCGCGTCGTACGATGTGGTCCCGACGAGGTCCACGTTGCGGAGTGACTGCCCGAGCCCGAGGACGTGCGCATGTGCATCGGTCATCCCGGGGATCACGGTCAGGCCATCGAGGTCGAGCACCTGCGTCGAGGCACCAGTGAGCGCCATCGCGCCGGCGCGATCCCCGACGAAGACCACGCGCCCCCCACGGATCGCCATCGCATCGACCACGGGGCGGGTGGCATCAGCGGTGTAGATCCGGCCATTCGTGACGACGAGATCGGCGGGCGCC
>CAXRBM010000127.1:0-4193 GCA_964228675.1 Gemmatimonadaceae bacterium | reverse complement strand
CGGCCGCGTCGGTCGCGATGGATGTGTCGTGAGTCGCCGGCGGAGCGGTCATCCTGCATCTTATCGACCATGACCCAATCGGCGCTTCCCCTCCCGATGCACCCGATGGCCGACGGGGTGCGTCTCGCCCTCCGCCGCTGGGATCCCTCAGGCGCCCCTCATGGGACGGTCCTCATCGTGCATGGCCTCGGGGAGCACAGCGGGCGCTACGATCACGTCGCCGCCTTCCTCACCGCACGTGGCTGGCGCGTGATCGCTTACGACCTGCGTGGGCATGGGCACTCTGAGGGACGGCGCGGCAGCATCGGCCGCGCTGACGATCACCTCCGCGATCTCACCACGATCGTCGACCTGATCCGCTCCCGACCTGACTATCTGATCCCTGATACCCATCTCCTGCTCCTCGGACACTCGATGGGCGGCGCCTTCGCCGCGCAGTTCGTAGCACGCGCGATCCGACCGATCGACGGACTGATCCTCTCCTCTCCGGCGCTCGATCCCGGCCTCACCCCCTTCCAACGTGTGCAGCTGCGGCTGGGGATGGCGCTGATGCCGGGGCTCGCGCTGCCGAATCAACTCGCGGTCGATCGTCTCTCGCACGATTCCGCGGTCGTCGCCGACTATCAGGCCGATCCTCTTGTGCATGATCGGGTCACGCCGCGGCTCGCGCAGGCGATCGCGGATGCGGGAGAAGAGGTCATCGACAAAGCCCCGCAGTGGCGCACCCCGACCCTCCTCCTCTGGGCCGGCGATGACCGCAACGTCGCTCCAGCCGGCTCTGCGCGGTTCGCCGAGCGGGCGCCACGCGATCTCATGACCGCGAAGGTCTTTCCCGCGATGTATCACGAGATCTTCAATGAGCCCGATGCCGATCTGGTCTTCACCGCGCTCGGCGACTGGCTCGACCGTCGGTTCACCTGAGCGCCCCCTTCGACCTCCCTATGCGTCGATTCCTACACTCGATCCTCGCCGTAGGCATCGGTCTCACGACCGCCTGCATCGAGACGCCTCCGCCCGATCGCCTCTTCGTCAACGCCCGCATCTGGACCAGTGATCCCTCGCAACCAGCGGCGACGGCGCTCGCGATCCGTGGAGACACCATCATCGCGATCGGGAGCGATGACTCATTGCGCACCCTCGCGGGCCCGGAGACGATCATCGAGGACCTCGGCGGTCGACGCATGGTCCCCGGCTTCCATGATGCGCATTGGCATCTTCCCACGCGCCGCACCGCCGACCTGAACGGGGTCGAGGACGTCGCCGAACTCCTCGAGCGCCTCGAAGCCTTCGCGGCGGAGCTCCCCGAGGATGCCTGGGTCACCGGTCGCGGCTGGACCCCGCAGCTCTTCCCGGGCCGCACGGCGCATCGACGCTACCTCGATGCCGCCTTCCCGACCCGACCCGTCCTCCTCACCGATCGCGATGGGCATCAGGTGCTCGCCAACACCGTCGCGCTCCAACGTGCCGGGATCACCAGCGAGACACCCGCTCCAACAGGCGGGGCGATCGTCCTCGACCGCGATGGCACACCGACGGGGCTCCTGCAGGAGACGGCGATGCCGCTCGTGCGGAACCAGCTCCCTGCCCCGACGCCGGATGAGGTCTACGCCGCGCTCCGCTACGAGATGCATCGCGCCGCCTCACACGGCCTCACCGCGCTCCAGCTCGCGCAGGGGATGAGCGCGACGGAGGATTCCGCGATCGCCCGAGCTCTCCGCGAGGACTCGCTCCTCGTCCGGTTCCGCGTCGGCGTCCCCTTCGCCGCCACGGTCTCCGATTCGACCCTCGCGTCGTACGCCGATCGGATGCGCACATCGACCGGTCCGCTCGTGCGCTATGGCCTCGCCAAGGGGATGCTCGACGGCACCGTCGATGCGGGCACCGCGGCGATGCTCGCACCCTACAGCGCCGGGAACAAAAGCCTCGGCCTCCTCCGCTGGGATCCTGACACATTGCGGATGACGATCGCGCGCTACGATCGCGCCGGATTGCAGATAGCGTTGCATGCCATCGGGGATCGCGCCATCCGCGTGGCCCTCGATGCATACGAGCAGGTCCAACGCGATGGCGGCCGCCGTGACGCGCGCCACCGGATCGAACACCTCGAGGTGCCGCACCCCGATGACATCCCGCGCTTCAAGGCGCTGGGCGTACTCGCCTCGACGCAGGCGATCTTCGCGATGCCCGATGTCAACGCGCTCGGGAACTATCTCCCGATGCTCGGACCGGAGCGAGCGGAGCGCCCGATGCCATTCAAGGCGCTCGATGACGCGGGGGCGATCCAGCCCTTCGGAAGTGACTATCCGGTCTTTCCGATGAATCCCCTGATCGGGATCTACACGGCGGTCACGCGCCAACTCGACGATGGGATGCCCTTCGGCGGGTGGATCCCAGCACAGCGCATCTCCATCGAGGCGGCGCTCCGCCACTACACCGCCGATGCCGCCTATGCGGCGTTCCGGGAAGAGGAGATCGGGGTGCTCCGCACAGGGATGCTCGCCGACTTCGTCGTACTCTCCGAGGAGATCCTTGACGTGCCCCCGGTCGCACTGATGCGCGCGAAGCCGGTGCTCACCGTGATGGGGGGACGCGACACCTACCGCACGCTACCCGCGGCGCGGGACACCACACGCGATACGACGCGCGTGCCCTGATCACCCCGCCGCGAGATCGATGTCCTTGGTCTCGCGCACGAAGATCGCGCCCACGATCAGCGTGAGGGTCGCGATGATCACCGGATACCAGAGCCCGGAGTAGATGTCGCCCGTGGCGGCGACGATCGCGAACGATGTCGTCGGGAGGAACCCACCGAACCACCCGTTCCCGATGTGATAGGGGAGCGACATCGAGGTGTAGCGGATGCGCGTCGGGAACATCTCGACGAGCATTGCCGCGATGGGACCGTAGACTAGGGTCACATAAAGAACGAGGACCCAGAGGATCAGCACCACCATCGGCGTATCGATGCGCTCCGGATCGGCCGTGGTCGGATACGCCGCCTCGGTAAGCGCAGCGATCAGCGTCGCATCGAAGGTCGCCTTGGTCGCCGAGTCGGCGACCGTCGCATCATACGAAGGGATCTCCACGTCACCGATACGGATCAGCGCCCGCTCGTATCCCTCCTGATTGCGATACGGGATCCCGCGCTTCACGAGCGCCGCCTTCGCCACATCGCACGACGAGGTGAAGGCACTCGTCCCCACCGGATTGAACTGCACCGAGCACTCGGCGGGATCGGCGACGACCACCACGGGGGCAGTGGCCTGTGCCGCCTCGAGCGCCGGGTTGGCATAGTGCGTCAGCGCGCGGAAGAGTGGAAAATACGTGAGCGCGGCGAGCGCGCACCCCGCGAGGATCACCGGTTTCCGTCCGATCTTGTCAGAGAGCTTCCCGAAGATGACGAAGAAGGGGGTCGCCAAGAGGAGCGAGACCGCGACAAGGACATTCCCTGTCTGCAGGTCGACCTTGAGCGTCTGCGTCAGGAAGAAGAGGGTATAGAACTGCCCCGTATACCAGACCACCGCCTGTCCCGCAGTGAGACCGAAGAGGGCGATGAGCACCACGCGGAGGTTGGGCCAGGAGCCGAATGATTCCCGGAGCGGCGCCTTGGAGGTCGTCCCCTCCGCCTTCATCGCCTTGAAGACGGGCGACTCCTCGAGCGCGAGCCGGATCCAGACCGAGATCCCGAGCAACACGAGCGAGACCAAGAAGGGGATGCGCCATCCCCACGCGGCGAACGTCTCGGCCCCAAGGACCACGCGACAGGTGGTGATCACGAGAAGCGAGAGGAAGAGCCCCATCGTCGCCGTGGTCTGGATCCACGAGGTATAGCTCCCGCGCTCCCCCGGCGGTGCATGCTCCGCCACATAGGTGGCCGCGCCCCCGTACTCCCCGCCGAGCGCGAGGCCCTGGAGCAGGCGGAGGAGGATCAAGGTGATCGGCGCAGCGATCCCGATCTGCGCATACGACGGGAGGATCCCGACGATGAAGGTCGAGACCCCCATGAGGAGGATCGTGATGAGGAAGGTGTGCTTCCGTCCGACGAGGTCGCCGAGTCGCCCGAAGACGAGCGCTCCGAAGGGACGCACCGCGAACCCGGCCGCAAAGGCGAGGAGGGCGAAGATGAACCCCGCCGTCGGATTCACCCCGGAGAAGAACTGGGCCCCGATGATCCCGGCGAGCGAACCGTAGAG
>CAXRBM010000126.1:0-2583 GCA_964228675.1 Gemmatimonadaceae bacterium | reverse complement strand
CCATCGAGTCCGCCGAGGGTGAATCGCTCCTGCAGCGGGAGGTCGCGCCCGGCGCCGAGTCGGAGATGCGGTTCGACGATGAGACGACCGATGGTATCGCGGTGGATCACCTCGAGCCGCACTCGGCGCCAGTCATCGAGGAGCACCGTCTCGAAGCTCGCCAGCGGGCTCGGGACCCCGGCGCGTCGATATCGGACCGCATGGCGCACACCGGCACTCGCGGCCAACGATCGACCCGGTTGTCGCCAGGTGCGCCAATCGATCCCGAACTCCTGCGTCCACCCCGCCTCGAAGAGGGGACGCACCCCGACGAAGAGACCGTACGACTCCGTGGTCACCGAAGGGAGCTCGGTCACGCCGTCAAAGCGCCGGACCTCCTCGATCGCTCCGTCGAGCGAGAATCCCACTGGGAGGGTCAGCGCACCGACGCGCGTCTGTCGACGCAGCGCCGCCGTCAGATCGCTCCGATAGGTCCCGGCGGTCGCGAGGACCGTCCCCTCAAGGGCGGTCCCGAGCACGCGCTGATGCACGCCTCCCATCCAGAGACGCCCCGACATCGTGTGATCGAAGCCGAACCCCATCCCCACGCGCTGCGGCGGGGCCGAGGTGACGCGCACCGCGAGATCGACCGAGTCCCCACGCGCCGTCGGCGTGAGCCAGGCCGCCCGGATGCGATCGGAGCGACCGAGTCGCATGATCCCGGCGGAGAGCGCGGCGGTGTCGAGCGCGACATGGGACCGGGGGACGAGCTGTCGACGGGCGAGCGTCGCATCACGGACCTGCTCGGCGACCACCGAGGTCTCGCCGAGGCCACGCACGATCGGGGAGGTGGGACGCGAGGTCTGCTCCGGTCGCACGCAGGCGGCGCCGCTGAGCGCCGCATCGGCGGTGTGCCGACCGAGTCGCACCAAGGCATCGATCGTCTCCGGTCGGAAGTCGAGCATCCCGAAGGATTCGGTCGCGTGCCGCATCATCACATCCCCCGCGCGCGGGATGAGCGAGTCCTGGATGAAGAGGAATTCGAAGAGCGCGGTGGAGACCGCGAGCGGATCGGAGACCTCACCTAGGTCGGGGACGGGTGATGCCACGGATGAGACGATCACCCGTTCGGCGCCGAGTGCTCGCGCCACGCGGATCGGATTGTTGGAGCCGATCCCACCGTCGACGAGCGCGCGTCCGTCGCGTACGATCGGCCGCAGGAGCACGGGGATCCCCATGCTCGCGCGCAGCGCCTCAGCGAGATCGCCGTCACCGAGTACCACCACCTCGCGTGTCGCGAGATCGGTCGCGACGGCGCGGAAGGGGATCGGGAGCCGATCGAACGAGCCCGCCGCCATCAGGTTCGCGCGCAGGCTGAGCGCAGAGAGGATCGCGTTGACCTCCCCTTCGCGGACCGCGCCGCTCTGCAGCACCCATCGTGAGGGGGACCGCTCCCAGACGGCGGCGGCGGGGAGCCCCACCAGCGAGGGGGAGATGGTGGGATCGTACTCGTGGACCAGAGCGTCGAGGCGCGCGGCCGCGAAGCGCCGTCGGATATTCGTCGGGGATTCCCCGGCGGCGTAGAGCGCTCCGATCACCGCGCCTGCGCTCGCTCCGACGATCAGGTCGGGGACGATCCCCAGCGAGTCGAGGGTCTGCAGGACCCCGAGATGTGTGAACCCCTTCGCCCCGCCACCGCTCAGGACGAGGGCGGTGCGCGCCGGCGGGCAGCTCGCGCGCTGCGCCGTGGCGCGGGGGAGGGGGACGCCGAGGGCGACGCCGCAGAGGAGGAGGGCGAGTGGATACCGCATCTCCCCTCAATATGCCTGAGATGTAGCTTTCGTTTCCTGTGACCCCGATCGACGACCGCGACCCCCTCGGCCCGAGCGCCGGAGCCGGCACCCTCCCTGAGGCGCAGCGCCTCGGTGCTGATGCCCCCGATACCGGGGTCGCACTCTGGGCGATCGTCTTCGCCGGTGGGATCGGCTCGCGCTTCTGGCCGCTCTCCACACCCGATCGGCCGAAGCCCCTCCTCGCCCTCGTCTCCGATCGCACCCTGATCGAGGACACCGTCGGGCGCCTGCAGCCCGACATCCCACCGGAGCGGGTGCTGATCCTGACGAGCCGCGACATCGCGCCAGCCATCCGCTCCGTGACCGCCGAGGTACCGGAGGAGAACGTGCTCGTCGAGCCGCGTCCACTCGGGACCGCGGCGGCGCTCGCCTGGGCGGCGCAGGAGTTGGTGCAGCGCGCCGGTCCCGGCGCGATCGCCTGTGCCGTGCACGCCGATCTCGCGATCACCTTCCCCGACGAGTTCCGTCGCACCGTGCGGCGCGCGGCAGCGTACGCGGCGCGCGAGCAGGCGCTCGTCTCCATCGGGATCCCCGCGACCCGCGCCGAGACCGGATTCGGCTATGTGCTCCCGGGGCCGCCGCTCGATCTCGACCTCTCGCTCGAGTCCGGCGGGGTGGCCGAGACGCGCGGGTACATCGAGAAGCCGAGCGAGATGGAGGCGCGCCAGCGGATCGTCGATGGGGCGCTCTGGCACGGCGGCGTCCTCATCGGGACCGCCGGCATCTTCCTCGAGCAGCTGGCGGAGCACTG